>JBOHHF010000122.1:0-15995 GCA_050700495.1 Pseudonocardiaceae bacterium | reverse complement strand
TCGGAACTGTGCTGTGGCCGTGCAGTTGTGCACGGTTACGGCACAGTTCCGACGATCACTGGTGTGGATCGGACCTAGGCTGGGGTACTGGTCCGCCGTTGGGCGCCGGTACAGGGCGCAGTCTGGGACGAATCGGGCATATTGCCCTCGATATTTCGCGCTGTGGACGCCTGATAGTCACTCAGCGCAAAGTGCGACTGTAGGAAAAGTGCGGCTGTAGGGCTAAGTACGGACGGCGGCGCGGTGGGGGTGCTTGTCCAGCTGAGAACCGGGCTGCACCCGGCACTTCGACGTGCGGTTCCTGTTGCGCACCCGGCCCGACGCCAGCCCAGTACGCAGTTCGGAGTCCGTTGACCTGGCCTGATGACCGGTAGATACACCGCCCCCGATGTGGCATCCGCGCCGGCGGCTCTTGCGATGACAGACTCCCGGATAATTCCGTGCGGTACATTGGATACCGCACACTTGATGGAGGAGTCAGATGAGCCGACTTGACGAGCTGTTCGCAGCGCTGGCGGAGCTGGCGGACGCGCGAGGTGACACGAAGGCGACCTCAGTCCGGCAACCAGCGGCGTTGCGCCGAGCCGCGCAGGTCGCCACGGAACTAGGGATGGACGAGTCGTTCACCGCTGCGGCGAATCGCGCGCTGGAGGAGCGGATCCGGGCGTTCGCCCGGCAACAGGCCCTCGCCACCCATTTCGAACGATTCCCGGAGGATCGGCCTCGGCTGGCGGCAGTGACGCTGCGCCGGGTTGCCGACACCGGCCATCCAGCGGAACGGCATCCTGACGTCGTCGAAGCGGTCGCCGAGTGGCTCGAGAGCCGCGAACCGGAATGGATGCTCGTCAGCGCGGACGAGACGGTGGATCAAGTGCTACGCCACGTGGAGATGATCGCTGCCGGGGTGGGCGTTCGGCCAACGAACGTCGCCTGATGGCGCCCCAGCTTGTTCGCCATCTGGTCCTCGACAACGAAGCAGCCCAGGCGTTGTCCTCCAGCCGAACACACGATCGTCAGCGCGCCTCGGTGGTGGCGGCCATCATTGCCGCCAACGGCCGGGTGGTCGTCCCGACCGCCGTCCGAGTGGAAGCCGGATGGCGCCGTCGCGACCCAGCTGCGGCCGGGGCGAACCGGCTGCTCAGCAACGACGTCGCGCTGGACTCGGCCGGCGCGGATCGAGCTGTGCAGCTACGCCGCCTGGTGTCGACCGCCTCCGTAGTCGATGCCACCGTGGCAGTAGCAGCGGAGCGGGTAGCCGCCGACGTTCCCTGCGCCGTCGTGGAGGTACTGACCTCCGATGTAGCCGACATCTCAGCCCTGGCCGCCCACGTCGAAGTCCGCATCGCTGTGGTCCCGCTGTGAAGCCGGAGTCCTCGCCCTGGACTGCTACGGGTTCGTCGCTGCTTTGCAGCCCGACCCTCACTTCGGCCGGAGCTGCGAACGCGCGAGCTCAAACGCCACCAGAATGTCTTGACGCTCTCAGCACAGGTAGTCGCACACCGACGCCGTGTGGGTGCTTGTGCAGCTGGAAACGGGCGGCCACCCGGCACTTCGACGTGCGGTTCCTGCGACTCGTACCACTCGACGGGTCTGGAAGTTCATTCGTCGGTCAGGAAAGCTCAATCTGCTGTCCGGTCGGAGTGACGGTGAACCTCCAGGCATCAACGGCCGGTGCGCCAGCGTCGCGCCACCACCGGTAGGCGGTTTCCACCTCGTCCCAGAGCTTGCGTTGCCCGCCTTGCCGCACCTCATAGGGCGGCTCGGCGGTGGTGTACAGGATGGCCCAAGACCGGCTGTGCTGATCCACCAAGTACAGGGTGCCGGCGTCTGAGCCCTCAGCGTGGTAGAAGGTCTCGCACCGGGACACTCGTAGCCCGATGGCCGTGGCCGCGTTGGCGTCGCTGGCCACATGCCACGGGTGCAGGTCGGTCGTTGACACGGCCGCGTCATCGTGTCGCATGGCCCGGCCGAGGGTGTAGCGGGGGATGCGCTGGGCGCGCAGCCACATGAACGAGGCCGGCCCGACGATCCTTCCGATGGCGGTGCCATCCTGGTCCACAGTGAGCGCCAGCAGCCCGCCGGGGTAGTACGCGGTGCCCCAGGGGGTGAGCACCAGCCCTCTGGACCGGGTCTGCGCCACCCATGCATGCGGTACTTGGGTGGCCGCTGCGGTGGAGATCACCCGGTCGTAGGGCGCCCCAGGTGGGTAGCCGTCCGCGCCGTCGCCGGTGATCACGCTGACCTCGCCGTATCCCGCGGCACCCAAGGCGTGGCGGGCATGTTCGGCCACGACGGGGTCGATCTCCACGCTGACGACGTTGTGGGCGCCGAGCCGGTGTGCGAGCAGTGCCGCGTTGTATCCGGTGCCGGTGCCGATCTCCAGCACCCGCATCCCCGGCTCGATCTCCAGCGCGGCGAGCATCTGAGCCACGACCGCCGGCATCGACGCCGAGGACGTCACCTCAAAGCCGCACCCGTCCTTGCCAGCCGGGTGACCGTCATCCACCTGCGTGGAGACCGACGCGTTGGCATAAGCCAACTCCAGCCAGCGCGGTGGGTCCTCGGCACGGCGCAGCGGGACCAGATCGCAGTCACTGTCGCAGTCGCGGTCGTGGCGCCACACCAGCTCCGGGAGGAACGCGTGACGAGGCACCTCGGCGAACGCGGCGCGCCACCGCGGCTCGAGCTCACCTCGCTGGGCGAGGCCCTCGACCATGCGGTGCCGTAGCGCCTGTACGTCGACCACCACTACCTACCGGGATCCGGCTCGTTGGGATCCGGCTTGCTGTGTTTGCCGGGGTCCGGTGGCGGAGGTGGCGGAGGTGGCGGCTTGCCCGGCGGACGCTGGCCATCGGTCGTCGGATCTGGTTTCGGGGCCGGCTTGTCGTGAGTGCCCATGTGATACACCGTGCCGCTTCGACCACCTCACGAGCAACGATGTTCCGTGGTCGGCGCCAACTGACGAGCGATGAAGCCTGCACGGACGCGAAGGCGTGCACATACCGGCGGATGGCGCCGCCTCCGTGTCCCGGGTCGGGCCGATCGGTGGACGATGCGCCCCGACGCTCGGGCGGGTCAGTGGTGCGCTCACCAGTCCGGTGCACACCTCTGGTGCAGGTGGGACTGGCATCGGCCCAACCGTGAGTTATGGCAGGGTTCGAGGTTGGCGCCGGTGTGCTTGTACGGGAGACGGCATCCCGAACATCGTCGCCCAGCCCCGTAGCGAGTCGGGAACGTCGCTGCGCAGCAGCTCACCAAGCGAGGTTAGGGCGTCCACGTGCCGAGGGCCGGCGGCCGGCGTGTCCGAAACCTTTCGGTCTCGATACGATGTGCTGGCTGGGTGAGCTCGCAAGCAACAGGCGACCCCCAGCGACAGGAGTTCCCCATGCTGCACACCCCGCTTTGTGACGTCCTCGGCATCGATGTGCCGATCATCTGCGCACCCTTCGGGCCGTGGGACTCAGTCGAGCTCGCCGTCGCAGTGTGCGCGGCGGGTGGGCTGGGCAACCTGGGCACCGCAGGCCGCCCGCTGGCCGAGCTACAGGACCAGTGGGCCCGGTTGCGTGGTCGCACCGACCGGCCATTCGCGATCAATCACACCGTCCGGCCACTCGACCGGCCATTCGCGATCAATCACACCGTCCGGCCACTCGACGAAGACGCATTCGCCGCCACAATCGACTTCAGACCGGCCGCGATCAGCTTCCACCTCGCGGTCTGCGCCGACCTCATCGCGCGGGCCCACGGCGCCGGGATCCGCTGGATACAGCGGGTCGTGACGCGGGACCAAGCCGAGCAGGCGCTGTCCGCAGGCGCCGACGTCCTCATCGCCCAGGGCTCGGAGGCCGGCGGGTTCGGGGGATTCGTCTCCACCATGGTGCTGGTCCCCCAGGCCGTCGACCTCGCTGGCGACGTCCCGGTCGTCGCCGCCGACGCAGTCGACGCCGTGAAAGTACCCAACAGCGAGCGGGTCATGGGGCCCTAACAGCCGTCCAGGCGTACCTCCCGTCCAGCCCCGCTCGCTGCGCACCCCCCTCACCGACGCCCTCACCGACCACCCTGACTCGGTGGACACCGCGGTCGTCGGCCCGGAGATACTCGCCGCGATCTCCCGCGGTCGCGGCGAGTATCTCCCCGCGACCGGCCAGGCCGCCGGCCTGATCGACGACGTCCGGCCAGCGGCCGAGATCATCACCACGGTGCTGGCCGAGGCGCGCGCAGCTCTGATATCCGCTGCGAGGCGCGTCACGCCGGCACTGGGTTGGTGACCGCGCTGACCGTGGCGGTCAGTCGTCGGCCCACTCCTGCGCGGTGAGCGCGGCTGCCCGAAGCGCATCGCTGACCCGGCGGGCCTCGTCGCGAGTGAGCGCGACGATCTGACCCCGAACGGTGAGAGTCAGGTAGGGGTCGAGGTCGTAGGCCTCGACCCGGACCAGCGATTCACCCCTCGACGTTGCGATATAGACGGATGCGATCATCGCACTCACCCCGGAGTCTCAGCGGTCCAGTCCCTCTGGACATAGATGCCGACACGACATGGGGAAATACCATGAATTCAGAGGGGCCTGCGCGGGTCCCCTCCGACACGTCGAGCGCCGCCGCGGGAACGACCGGATGGCACCCACCGAGGTCCGGTGGGAGACGTGGCGGCCACGCGAGCCGGGGTCTAGGGTTTGCGGCCGACCGCTCCGACGATGCAGTGCTGCGCGGGATCAAGTGGCTTGATCCGCGGGCCGTCGGGCCACCAGTCGACGCACCGGGCCAGGCCGGGTTGGATCAATTCCAAGCCCGGGAACATGCCCTCGATCTCGGCGCGAGTGCGGAACACCCCGCTGCCCAGCGGGCCGCGCAGAAAGATCTGCTCCATTTTCCGGGCGAGTTCGCTTAACTCGACGGTAGTTTCGGGGTCGAAGAAATGGGTGACCGCCACGTAGGAGCCCGGCGGCAGAGCCTCAATGTATTCGGCCATGATGCTCTGCGGGCTGCGCTCACCGTCGTAGTGGTGCAGCGTCCCGAGTTGGAACAGTGCGATCGGCTCGGAGAAATCGAGGTGCCTACGGACCATCTCGTCGTTCATGATGTCGCGTGGCTTGAAGATGTCAGCAGCACTGAAATGGGTCCGGTCGTTCTCCTCGAGCAAGGCCCGACCGTGTGCGAGCACGACCGGGTCGTTGTCGACGTACACCACGCGGGCTTCCGGCTGGATTCGCTGAGCGACCTGATGAGTGTTCTCCGCCGTAGGCAGTCCCGACCCACAGTCGAGGAACTGGGTAATGCCCGCCTTACCGGCGAGAAAGCGGGTCACCCGGATCAGGAAATTACGGTGGTCCCACGCGAATTGGCTGATCTCCGGCGCGACCTGAGCGAGCCGCCGGACGACCTCACGGTCGATCTCGTAGTTGTCCTTGCCGCCAAGGGCCGCGTCGTAGACCCGGGCGATACTCGCCTTGGCCGTGTCGAAGTGAACTGGTGTGGCATCATCCGACAGCGAGGCGTCGGTACCGGACATCAAGAACCTCACAAGTGTCGCAGCGCGGATCTAGCCGCCACCGAGCGTAGGAGTGCGGACGCGCGCGCGGTAAACCTATCGGCAGAGCGTTGACCGTGCACCACAGCACGGTACGTTGAGTAGTCACGTGACCTCAACTGGCTCGCGCACCTATCGCCGGTGAGGTCAGGGTTTGCGGCCGACCGCTCCGAGGAGGCAGTGTTGCACGGGGGCCAGCGGCTTGATCCGCGGGCCGTCGGGCCACCAGTCGGCGCACCTGGTCAGGCCGGGCTCGACCAGTTCCAAGCCGGGGAGCATGCCCTCGATCTCGGTACGGGTACGGAACCATCCGCTGCCCATCGGGCTGTGCAGGAAGACCTGTTCCATCTTACGGGCGAGCTCGCTCAGCTCGCTGGTGGTCTCGGGATCGAAGAAGTGGCTGATCGCCACGTAGGAGCCCGACGGCAGGGCATCGATGTATTCGGCCATGATGCTCTGCGGGCTGCGCTCACCGTTATAATGGTGCAGCGTCGCGACCTGGAACAGTGCGATCGGCTCGGAGAAGTCCAGGTGCTTTTGGACGACCTGATCGTTGATGACCCCGCGTGGCGTGAAGATGTCGGCAGCACCGAAGAAGGTCTGATCGTTCTCCACAAGCAGCGCCCGGCCGTGCGCGATCACGGTCGGGTCGTTGTCGATATATACCACGCGGGCATCCGGCTGGATCCGCTGAACGACCTGATGAGTGTTCTCCGCCGTAGGCAATCCCGACCCACAGTCGAGGAATTGGGTAATGCCGGTCTGGTCGGCGATGAAGCGGGTCGCCCGGATCAGGAACTCCCGATTGTCCCACGCGAGCAGGGCACACTCCGGGGCAACCTGTTGGACCCGCCGAAAGACTTCGCGGTCGATCTCGTAATTGTCCTTACCGTTCAGGAAAGCATCGTAGACTCGGGCGATGCTCGCCTTGGTCGTGTCGATGTAAGATGGTGCGAAATTTTCCGACAGTGGGGCGTCGGTACCGGACATCGAGAGCCTCGCAAGCGTTGCAGTACGGACCGGGACGCAGCCAGAGTAGGAGCGCGGACGCGCTCGGTAAACTACGGGTGCCGTGTTGACCATGTTCCACAGCGCGGTACGTTGAGTGCTCGAGTGCCCGCCAGCACCAGCGCTACACGGCTGGAGGGTACTTGAATACCCTGGAGGTGCGTCATGGCCACAGACGATCCCGCTGATGCACTCCCTGGTTCCGCGGCTGGTCACAGCGGGGGACCCACGGCCCGCCGCATCATGTTGGGCGCACGCCTGCGCCGGCTGCGGGAAGCCGCCGAAATCTCACGCGCGGAGGCCGGTTACGCCATCCGTGGCTCCGAATCGAAGATCAGCCGGCTCGAGCTCGGCAGGGTCAGCTTCAAGCCGCGTGACGTGACCGACCTGCTCATCATGTATGGGGTGACAGATCTCGAGGAACGCGAGGGGTTCCTCGAGATGGTCAAGGCATCCAATGAGCCGGGTTGGTGGCATCGCTACACCGATACGCTGGCCGACTGGTTCCAGGACTACCTCGGACTGGAGGAGTCGGCGTCCCGGATTCAGACTTACGAGTTACAGTTCCTGCCAGGCCTCATGCAGACCGAGGATTACGCGAGGGAGATCGCGACCCGCGGTTGGTTTCAAGTGCGGAGCCAGACGGCAGAACGCCAGGTCACGATGCGGATGCAGCGCCAAGCGCTCCTTGTGCGGCCGGATGCACCCAAGCTGTGGGCGGTCATCGACGAGTCCGTGCTGCACCGGCCGATCGGCGGCAGGCGGGTGATGCTGGCTCAGATCGAGCATCTTCTCGAACTCACCAAGCGGCCCAACGTCACCCTGCAGGTCGTGCCATACCAGCTCAGCGGGTACGGCGCTGAGGGTTCGTTCACGATGCTGCGCTTCGCCGAGCCGGAACTGCCCAATGTGGTGTACATCGAGCACCTCAGCGGAGCCCTCTACCTGGACAAACGATCCGAGACCGAGCTGTACGGCAGGGTCTTTGACCGGCTGATGGTGGACGCCAGGACTCCCGACCACACCAGGCAACTGCTGGCGAAGGCGCGCGCCGCGATCTGAGCGAACACACCTTCACTCGCACGTGCATTTGACCCTGCGAGACCGTGTGCTACCTTGGAACCGTCAAATGCACGTGCAGATGCACCCACTGGAGTGAACATCCATGTCGAAGCCTGTTCGCAATGGCACGGTCGACACGCGACTTGCCGCAGTGACGTGGCGAAAGAGCACCCGCAGCGGTCAGATGGGTAACTGTGTGGAAGCCGCATCACTGGATAGCGGCGAAATCGCATTGCGCAACTCTCGCTATCCCAGCGGTCCCGCGCTGATTTTCAGCCACGATGAGATGGCTGCCTTCTTGGCCGGTACCAAGGGTGGCGAGTTCATCGAGGTCGCCGGCTGAGTCGACCTCCAACACCCGGGTGGCTGCCCGATCAGTCCACCGGGCAATGCTGAACAGATCAACTTTCGAGCGTCAGGACGCGGAGATGCGCAGACCGAGAACCAGAGCGACATCAGTGAAGTGGTTCTCGCCGTTCACTTCGAGCGCACCGATGACCGGGCTCCGCCCCACTGGGCCTGGTCTCTGGCCGGTCACCACAGGCGTGACCACGCACCCATGAACAGTGCTGCGGTGTTGGCCGCCCGCTACCGCCCCGGATTGGACGTGCAGGCGACTCACCCGGTGCACCTCATCCCACTGCCGTTCCGTGCCGAGATCGGCCTGGTCTCCAGTTTCTGCGGGTCGCTGCTGTGCCCGCAGAAACTGGAGACCGTCAAACTCACTGAGGGCACGCGGTGTTCGATGTGTGTGCTGCAATACGCGGTCGCGACCCAGTCCCCGATCACCGAACTGCCCACCGGAGCCGCATCGCCGCAGGGAGCGGGGCCGACGACTCGTCTCGGCGAGGCGGCCTACTGCGCGCTGGACTGGCCGGTGCATCTGCAGGGCGATCGGGTGGTGCTGCCGTTGGGGCAGTGCGCCACGGCGCAGATCATGCCGGTGGATCTGATCGAGGCGATCACGCCGATCCTGACCGCGCTTGATCGTCCGATGTCGGTCCTGGTCCATCCCGACGCTGCAGGGTGTGGCGTGGTCATCGCGGGCGAACCCTATGGCGTGCCGCTGCCCTGGCCTGAAACGGTGCAGGTGGTCACTGGAATGCTGGCGCTGCCACCCAGCCGGACCCCGCAGGGGCCGGTGGGCTGGTACCACCAAGCGCCGACCCAGCCGTTGGCGAACTGCCGGGAGATCGACGTCTTCGCGGCGGTGCGCACTGCCGAGCAGGCCGCACATTGGCCGTAAGGCTAGAAGCTGCGCTCATAGCTCGAATGGTCACTCACCACAGCGAAGCTCAGATCACTCGGTAGTCGCGAGGGCTGAACCGGGGGCCGAAGCGGGGACGGCGGAACCCGGAAGCCTCGACGTAACGCACCGCCCGATGCCGCTGCGGCACGTAGGGCGCGAGGACCTCAAGCATGCCTTCGTCGTCCAATGACCTGCCTAACAGCGCGTAACCGACCACGGACGGGATGTGGAAGTCACCGATGCTCACCGCGTCGGCGTCCGCCCAGGCCCGTTGGGCCACCTCAGCGGCCGTCCAGATCCCGATTCCTGGAACCTTGCACAGCAGATCACGGCCAGCTTTCCCACCCAACATCACCGCACCCTCCAGCCGGTGCGCCACCGCAGCTGCCGCCAGCAAGGCACGGCGCCGCGAGCGGTCCACCCCGGCACGGTGCCACTCCCAATCGGGGATCTCGCGCACCGCGATCGGGCTGGGCGGCACCCGCAGTCCGCCGCCACCCGGCGCCCGTTCCCCGAAGCGCCAGCACAACTCACGCCAGGAGCGCCGAGCCTCGATACCGGTGACCTTCTGCTCCAGCACGGCGGGCACCAGCACGTCCCACACCCGGCAGGTGGCGCCCAAGCGCAGGCCCGGCATCCGGCGCCGGACCTGCGCAATCAGCGGGTGGTGCGAGACGAAAGCACTGTCGTCATCGCCGGCACCAAGCAACGCAGGCAGTCCATCCAGTGCCCAGGAAGCGCCCGGACCCCATCCGGTGGCGTGCACGGTGCCGCTATCGTCACGGCGCAGCGCCAGGGTGGCTGCGCCCGCCGGAGTGGTGCTTGCGCGCCAGATGGTGCCATCGGCGTCCATCCGCATCGTGGGGTCACCCCGGCCGCGGCGCAGCGGGGCCAGCACCGCACGGAAGTCCAGCGGATACTCGGGTGTCCAGGACCTGCAGGTCTCAGGATCAATGCTTCGACCCTGCGAGCAGGTCTCAGGCATCCGTGGAGAAGCGTACGCCACCGGCGGGCAGCACGACCCCGGGCCAGACCCGCAGGCCCTCCCGCAGCTCGCATCCCGCCCCCACCACGGCCCCGTCGCCGACCACCGCGTCGTGCAGCACGGCACCCGCGCCCACCTGTGCGCCAGCGCCTAGCACGCTGCGCTGCAGGTCCGCGCCGGTAGCGACCCGCGCGCGGTCCATCAGCACCGAGCCGAAAACCTGCGCCCCGCCTTCCACCACGGCATCTGCGCCTATCACCGACCCGCCCCCGACCTGCGCGTCAACGTGCACGATAGCGCCGGGCAACAGCAGCGCCTCTCCCACCGGCCCGGGCAACTGGGGCGAGGGCACCAACCCGCGCACCAAGTCTGCGGATCCCTGCACGAAGGCCGCCGGGGTCCCCAGATCCAGCCAGTACGAGTCGTCCACGTGGGCGTGCAGGCAGGCCCCTGCAGCGATCAACCCGGGAAAGGTCTCGCGCTCCACCGACACCGGGCGCCCGGTCGGGATCGAGTCGATCACCTCCCGGCGGAACACGTAGCAGCCGGCGTTGATCTGATCGGTCGGGGGCTCGTCGGTCTTCTCCAGGAACCCGAGCACCCGGCCGTCTGCGGTGGTCGGCACGCAACCGAAGGCCCGCGGGTCGGGTACCCGCACGAGGTGCAGTGTGACGTCCGCCCGCGCGGTGCGGTGGGCTCGCACCACCTCGGCCGGGTCCAGACCGGACAGCACATCACCATTGAACACGAGTACATCAGGCTCACTCAGCGCAGGTGCGACGTTGCGGATGCCGCCCCCGGTACCCAATGGCTCGTCCTCGACGATGTAGTCCAGCGCCAAGCCCAGTGCGGACCCGTCGCCGAAATGAGCCGCAAACACTTCGGCGCGATACGAGGTACCCAGCACCACATGCCGCACCCCGGCGGCGCGGATCCGGCCCAGCAGGTGGGTGAGAAACGGCACCCCTGCAGTGGGCAGCATCGGTTTGGGCGCGGACAGGGTCAGCGGGCGCATCCGAGTACCCAGACCGCCGACCAGCACCACCGCCTCGATACCGGGCAGCGGCGAGATCGGCTCGACGGCCGGACGCGACACCATGGCACCGTCTCCTCGAAGGTTCACCTATGCGGGGGGACGACTAGTCTGACCGCCGAATGCTTCGCCGCGTGCGGCGGGTCACCCAGGTAGCGGGACCTGAGAGGACGCAGGAGCGACAGGAGGCGCACCCCATGGACGCTCTGAAGCGCGCCGACCAGGTGCTGGCTCGCGCAAGGGCCCGTCGGGCCGACATCGTCACTCCTGATTCGGCGACCTCGCCGATGGACCAGGCCAACACCGTACAGTTCCCGCGGGTGAGGATAGTGACGGCGGATCCCCGCACCGCTATCCCTGACGACACGATCATCCCGGCTGCTGTCTTCGGCCGCGAGCCGCCCCGGCACGGCGGCTTCGGTCCCACTCACCGACACCGCTGACGATCGGCGAGCCCGGCGGCCGGAAGGCGCCCAGGTGGCCTTGCCATTCAAGAGGGAGGTGAGGTCTTGATCAGGCGGATCGTGCCGAGCGCCAGCTCTGCTGTAGCGACGCCGGAATTGGGCCATAGCCGACCAGCTCCTCAGGCTGCTCATCAAGCCCCAGCAGCTTGGTGATCGGCACGATTACCGACACCAACGGCTTCCCCGGTCCGGCGGCGGCCTGGCCGCGATCAGCCCGTCGGTGTGCGGGCCGCGAAGGCTGGGCTACCCACGCCGGGCGGCGCGGCGTACCAGCTCCGACCGGCCGGCCAGCCCGGCTCGCAGCGCGAGCCGTAGCGGGGCATGCAATGGATGGGGGTATCGGTCGGCGAGGTACCGGTAGGTGCTGCGGTGGTGCTCGGCAAGCATCAGCTCAGAGACTCGGCTGGTGGCGTGCCCGCCGAGGTGGGTGACCTCCGCGGTCGGTACGTAGACATTGCGCCATCCCGCACGACCTAGCCGGTCGCCGAGGTCGACATCCTCGAAGTACATGAAGTAGCGGGAGTCGAACCCACCGACGGACTCGAACGCGGCCCGGCGCAGCAACAGGCAGGACCCGGACAACCACTCCGCGGTCCGCTCACCCAGGGCTGTATCGGACTGCCGGTAGGTCATGGTCCAAGGGTTGCCCGGCCAGATCGGGCCGAGCAGCGCGTGCCCGATACCGCGACCCAGCGCCGGCAGCAGCCGCGCCGACGGGTACACCGTCGCGTCCGGTTGGCGGATCAACGGCCCCAGCGCACCCGCTCTGGGCCACCGCTGACCGGCGGCGAGCAACTCGTCGAGGCTACCCGGGTGCCACTCGATGTCCGGGTTGGCCACCACCACCCAGCCCACTTCCGGCCCGAACTCGACGACCCCGCGGTTTGCTGCGCTGCCGTAACCGACGTTCTCGCCGATGCGCAGCAGCTGCACGCCATCACGGTGCATCGCGCGCTCCGGTGCTCCGTCGGTGGACCCGTTGTCGGCCAGCAGCACCCGCAGCGGCCTGCTGGTCGCCTTACTCAGCGAATCCAGGAACGTCTCGAGTGTCTCGCCGGGCGAGTAGGTCACCGTGACCACGGCGAGCTCCTGGCCGTACCGGTAACGGGGGGTCACAGTGACCGATTCTGCACCCCGGACCGCTCGGCGCGGCTAGCGGGACCGACGGTGCGCCACCGCAGCCTTACCATAGGCGTTGGCATAGGCGTTGGCATAGGCCTGCCGGTGCAGCACCGCACTGGCCGCCCAGGAGAACTCCTTGGCGCGCCGCTGCGCGGCGGCCGAGAACTCGGCGCGGCGGGCCGGGTCATCGAGCAGTTCGAGGATCCCGGCGGCGATGTCGGCGGCCGCGACGCCGCAGTAGGCCACCGCGTCCCCGCCCACCTCCGGGATCGCCAGCCGCCGGGTGGTGAGCACCGCCGCCCCGGCGGCCATCGCCTCCAGCACCGGTAGCCCGAAGCCCTCCCCCAAGGACGGATAGGCCACCACCACCGCACCGCCCAGGAACCCGGACAGCTCGCCCAACGGGAGGTAACCGGCCCGAATCACCCGCACCCGGTGCGGCACGGCCGCCAGGGCGCGCTCCACGTGGCGGTCCCAGCCCGGCTGCCCGGCCAGCACCAGGACCGGCGGGTCGGACCGGCTCGCGAGGGCCTGGTGCGCTCGGGCGAACCCACGGATCAGGGCTGGCACGTTCTTGCGCGGCTCGAGCGCTCCGAGGAACGCCACATACCGGCTACTGCCCAGCCCGAGGCGGCTGCGCACCGCGGCCACCTCCTCCGGTGACGGAAGATGGAAGCGGTCGGTATCCACCCCATGGTGCACCACGTGCAGAGCTCGGCGATCAGCGCCTGCGACCCGCCCCAGTTCCTGGGCCGCTGACTCACTGGGTACGACACAGCCATCGGCCCGGCGCAGGGAGGTTCGCGTCCAGGCCCGGAAAAAGCGGGCTTTGACTGACGAGTGCAGCTCCGGATCGGTGAAGAAGATGGCGTCGTGCAACGTGACCACCGTGGCCAGTCCAGCCACCCGGCCGGCCAGCGGCATCGTGTAGTGCGGGCAGTGCAAGACGTCGGCCCTTACCCGGCTGGCCAGCCAGGGCAGCGTGGTCTGTTCCCAGGTCAGTCGCCCGGTCCGGGTGGCGACCTGCTCGGCGGCGGGCAGCACGTCGGCGTGCGGGGCCAGCCCGGCGTAGAGCTCGACGTCGCGCGGCTGGCACACCACCGTCGGGGCTGCGCCGTCGGCCTCCAAGGCGGCGACCAGGCAGTCCACGTACCGGCCGACGCCACCACGATCGGCCGGTACCGCCGTCGCGTCGATGAGTACCCGGGGCTCGGACACGGAGGGAGCCTACGACGGTACTTTCTGTAACAGCTTCCGGTGTAGCTCAACATGGACCGACCAGACTCGGCGGGCAGTGCCCTCCCAGGTGAACCACTCCGCCCGACGCCGACCCGCGACGATCAAGGCCTCGGCCTGCCTGGAGTCGGACAGCACCGCGCGTAGTGCGGCGGCCAGCGCGGCAGGGTCGTCGCGCCTGACCGTCACACCGGCACCGCCTGCCACCTCGACCAGCGCGGGGGCGTCGGAATGTACGACCGGAATCCCGGCCGCCATCGCCTCCAGCACCGGCAGGCCGAAGCCCTCCGCGCGGCTCGGTGCCACGAGCACCTCGGCACCGTGCAGCACGGCGGCCAGTTCGGGGTCGCTGATCCGGCCCAGTAAGTGCACCCGGCCCGGATCCAGGCCGAACCGCCACGCCAGCCCGACCGGGTCGACCCGTCCCCAACCGGGCTGACCGGCCAACACCACGGGGAGATCCGGGGCATCCGGCGCGGCCAGCGCGGCCAGCAGCGTGTCGATCCCCTTGCGGGGTTCAAGGGTGCCGATCGCCAGCAGGTACCTCGGCGGCAGGCCAAGCCGGGTAGCGATCTCGGCGGTATCGCCCGGCGGGTGTGCCACCGCCGGGCTGACCCCTGCGCCTACCACGTGCACCCTCGGCTGGCAGGGCACGTGCCGGAGTAACTCGTCGGCGACCGCAGCGGTGGGCACCACCAGCGCGCCCGCCCGGCGGGCTGCGCGCCCGATCATCCGGCGATGCCAACCGGCTCCGCGCCGGGTCAGAGCCTCGGGATGGGTCCAGGGCACCGTGTCATGCACCGTGACCACCAAGTCACAGCCCCGGCGGGGCGCGGACGGGGCCAGCGGCGTCGGGGCGTGCACCGTGTCCCCGCCAGGCCACAGCGGGATGCCGGATTCCCAAGCGGCGACCAGCGCCTGGCGAGGCAGCGGCAACACGCGCGGCCCCTCCACGCCGGGGATCATGGCCGGGGTCGGGTCGGCGTGCCGGGCCACCGCACTGCCTACCGTCCAACCGGCCGGCGCGGTCGCCGCCAGCGCCGCTGCGAGCTCGCGGGAGTACCGCCCAGTGCCCCCCGGCACCGGCGCGAGCAGCTGTTCCAGCAGCACCACCAGCTTGGGCACGCCGGGAGTCTGGCACGGGTACCGTCGCGCCCCATGTCCGCGCCATCAGCAGATGCCCGCACCACCGTGGTAGTGGTCACCTGGCGCGGGCGCGGCCTGGTTGGGCGCTGCCTGGATGCGCTGGCCACCCAGACCCGGCCGCACCAGGTGCTGGTGGCCGACAACGCCTCGACCGACGGAACCGCTGACGAGGTCGCTGCCCACCCGCTGCGCCCGCGGGTGCTGCGGATGACCCGCAACATCGGGTATGCCGGTGCACTGGCAGCGGCATTGCCGCACATCGGCATGCCATTCATGGCGTGGCTCAACGACGACGCGCAGCCCGAGCCGGGATGGCTCGCGGCGCTGGAGAAGGCCCTCGACGACGATGACATGGCCGCCGCCGCGGCTTCTGTGCTGCACGCCGGGGACGGCACCGTGTCCTCGACCGGTGTGGCGCTCACCCGCATCGGATACGGCCGTGACAGCACCGAAGCGCAGCCGTTCGGCTTCTGCGGCGGAGCTGCGCTGCTGCGCACCGATGCACTGCGCGCCGCAGGCGGTGTCCCAAGCTCGTTGTTCTGCTACTACGAGGACACCGATACGTCGTGGCGGTTGCGGCTGTCGGGCTACCGGGTGCTTACGGTGCCCAGCGCCGGGGTTCGGCACGTCGGCGGCGCCTCGGCGCGGCACGGCACGGCGGCCTTTCACCGCTGGAACGAGCGCAACCGGCTACTGGTGCTGCTGCGCTGCGCCCCTGCCGGGGTGGCCGCTGCGGAGCTGGTCCGCTTCGCCGGGCTGACCCTGGCGCTGCCGTTTCGCCGCGACCGTCCCGCAGCGCCCAACTTCACGCTGCGGCTGCGGCTGCGGGTGCTCGCGGAGGTGGCCTCCCGGCTACCCGCGACCTTGCTCGCGCGCCACCAGATCGGCCGGCGCGCCACCGTCGGCCGCTCCACGGTGTGGTCCACCTGGGCCGGCCGCCCCTGAACCGGCACGGCGGTTGTGGCGTCACACGCACAGCGCGGACTTGCGATTCATCCGGCGACGAGGCTGGGCGATGGCAAGTCGGAGTCCTGACCGCCGAGTAGCCGGGGGGAATCTCACCCCCCGGCTCTCACAGATCCGTACGTGACAGTCTCCCGTCATACGGCTCTTGTCGTTCTGGTCACCAGACTTTGGGGGCGTGGGTAATCCAGGCCCAGTGA
>JBOHHF010000121.1:0-15047 GCA_050700495.1 Pseudonocardiaceae bacterium | reverse complement strand
GTCGCCCTCAACCTCATCCGCCTGCACGCCTACTGGAACGACCATCCCATGGACCGGACCCGCACCAGCCACCTCGCCCGGCTCGAACTCGCCCTCGCAGCGTGATCTGGAATTAGCCAGCAGGATCGCAGACGTAGCGGAAACACCAGCCACATTCGCATCACGCGTCGGCCTCGTGCCGTGAGTTGGACGCGGAGAACTGGACCTATGATCACCGCAGCCAGCGCGGCCGGCATGCGGTGATCAGCGGATGACGGTGGTCAGGAACGTCCGCCAGGCCGAGGCGGGGAAGACCAGAGCGGGGCCGTCGGGATCCTTGGAGTCGCTTACCAGGACCCGCTCCGGCGCAGGGGCGACCTCGACGCAGTCACCGCTGCCACCACTGTAGCTGCTCTTGCGCCCACGCAATGCCATCCGGCTCAGGCGCGGTCATCATGATCCTCCCGATCCGCGTACAGCTCGGTTGCCAGGGTGGCAATCAGCTCCCGCGATTCTCCCTCGCCTAGCGCGGTCACCGTCAATGCACCAGGATGCGCTGATAGGCGGTAATCTCCTCCGGTTCCTCCAGAAACAGGCTGGAGGTCTCGCTCTGGTAGGCCACCGGCTTGAACTCGGCGGACTCCATCAGTCTAAATGCCCCGGTCATGGCCGCATGGGCACCGAGTGCGGCTGGGACCACCCGCAACGTCAGGTAGGGGCGCACCGCCATCCGCAGCAAGTGATGCAATTGATCGGACACACCACTGCCCCGCCTACCGGCGTGCGCAGCACGAACTCATGCACGTAGAAGGTGAATCGTGGTGGGTAGTCGCGGCTGAACCGGCTTTTCCGGCCAACCGGGCCGCCACCCGCTCGTCGACCTCCTCGGGCGGCACATTGACGTTGCGACTGATCACGGCACGGGCGTACTCCCCGGTCTGCAGCAGACCGGGCACGAATACCGGCTGGAAATCGCCGATCGTCACGGCCTTGTTCTCGTGGTCGATCAAGGTGACGAGCTGCTTGGATAGCCGGGAGCCGTGCTGCTGCAACCAACCCGGGGTGCTGTGCTCCTGGCACAACGCCAGCAACCGGTCCCGCTCCGGGCTCTTGACCCGGCATACCCCGAGGAACGCGGCGATGTCGACCTCGCTGCCACCGCGCTTGCCCGATAGCAGCCGCGATACCCAACTCGGTGACCAGCCGAGCAGATGGGCGGCTTGCTTGCCGTTGAGCCCGGCGCGCTCCATCGCCCGCCGCAATCCCTCACCCAGCTCCCGGCTGCGTATCGTCGGCTCATGAGCTCGCATAGCGACCTCCCCGCACGGCAGACCATCGACCCGGACGCGGCGCGGGATCACCCCGAACGGTCCAACGGGTTCTTCGGCAGGTTATTGCGTGTCCCGAGGACAATCGGACCATCCATGATTCCGACGCGTCCGTTCCGGGAGCACACGACAACGTGCCGATTGGACGGATCAGCCTTAGCCACGGTCGTGACTATGTAGGCTGCGATCCGCGGGTGGCCGTGGTCCCGGCGACGACAACGGCCGCATCTGAGTTCCCGAACTCAACACCAGAGCTGTCCCGGAGGTCTCGAGCGACTCTCCTGATGAGTTCGGGAACCCAGGAGCAGGGAACTCAGGGAACCGCAACGACGAGGGGACGAAAGCAGCAAATGAACCCGAACCGGGACACAGCCTACGACGGGCCCACCTCCGCTAGCTTTGTCGAGACTGACAACAAGCTCGGATGGGTGCTCGGGTACCCGTTCGCACTCCGCGCGCTGGGTGTCAACGGCCCCGATGCGCCCGAGACACTGCTCGACTACGGATGCGGACCGGGAAGGATCGCCAATCGGATCGCCCGCAGCTATGGCGTGCGAGTCGTGGCCGTGGACCCCTCCCCGGAGATGCTGGAGATCGCCTCGCAACGGTACCGCCATCCCCGGATCACTCACCATCAGGTGCAGGAGAATCGTCTCGAGTTCTTAGCGGACCACAGTGTGGACGCGGCGATGGCGTGCTTCGTCTTTGTGGTACTGCCCTCCCGGGAGCAGTTGCGGGCTATCGCCGCTGAGATGTGGCGGGTACTTCGCCCAGGCGGACGGTTCGTGGTTCTTGATCCTCATCCCGACCACGTGGGAGTACAGTTCTCCACCCTTCGCTCCGGCGAGCCGGGACTGAACTACCAGGATGGGGACCCACGCCTGGCCCGGCTGCTGCTGACCAACGGCGAATGGCTGGAACTATCGGACTACTTCTGGTCGGCTCGTACCTACCAAGAGATTCTGGCTGAAGTCGGCTTCACCGACCTGCGGGCCGAAGCGCCCCTGCTCGCGGAGGCCCACGGGCTAGCCGACCCTGCCGACCTAAACGCTTGGGGCTACGACGCCGAACGGACGCACGCGCCGTTTCTGCTCACCCACGGTGTGAAACCGCAGCCTCTGAGCGGACCCTACGCGCCTTGAGCAGGCTGGTCACCGTCGTCACCAGCAAAACGGTGACGATCACACCCAGCGAGAGTTCGATGCCCACCGTCGGCACCGGCAGCGGCTGGCCACCGTTGAGGAAGGGCAATGAGTTCTCATGCAACGCTTCGAGCACAAGCTTGACACCGATGAATCCGAGGATTAAGCCCAGCCCGATGGGCAGATACACGAGTTTGTTAAGCAGCCCGCCGATGAGGAAGTACAGCTGCCGTAGGCCCATCAGCGCGAAGGCGTTGGCGGTGAAAACGAGGAACGCTTCCTGGGTGAGCCCGAAGATCGCGGGAATGGAATCGAGGGCGAAGACCAGGTCTGCGGAGCCGATCGCGATCATTACCACGACCATCGGGGTCAGCCACCGCTTGCCGTCACGCTTGACCGAGAGCTTGGAGCCGTGGAACTCGTCGGTCACCGGGACCATCTTGCGCAGCGCACGCAGCGCGATGTTCTCCCGGAACTCCACATCTTGCGGCCGATGGCGGACCTGCTGCCAACCCAGGCAGATCAGCAGCGCGCCGAACAGATAGAAAACCCAGCTGAAGTTCGAGATCAGTGCCGCACCCGCCGCGATGAACAGCCCCCGCATGATCAACGCGAGCACGACACCGATCAGCAGTACCCGGTGCTGGTGGACGGCCGGCACCTTGAACGCCGCCATGATGAGCACGAAGATGAACAGGTTGTCCACCGACAGCGAGTATTCGGTGACGTATCCGGCAAGATACTCGACGGCGAACTCGCTGCCGGCGAAGAACCACACGCCCACCCCGAACACTGCCGCGCAGGCGATGTAGAACACCACCCACCAGGTCGCCTCCGCCATGCCCACCGCGTGCGGTTTGCGGTCGACGATGACCAGATCAACGGCAAATAGGACCAGGAGGCCGCCCACCGTGGCGAACCAGACCCAGGTGGGCACATCCATGCGGAGACCTCCGGGCAGACGGCAGACGTCGTACACCGGAGGTCTCTTCCACCGGAGAACCGGTCGACGGTACCGGGCACCCGCAGCACTGCGGGAAACCGTGATGACGACACCGCCGCGAAGGAATACTCCCCTCCACGTACCCGACAAGTCTCCCCTATCGCCCGGACTGGCACCACCCTGGGGTGAGCAGGAACACCGCGTATGTGGCACGTAACCGTATGCGAGGGTGTGCAGATGGTGCTGGAGATAGCCGAGTTCACCATCCGGTCCGGCGAGGAGAACAAGTTCGCCGTCGCCTACGGACGAGCAGCACGCCTGCTGCGGGACACCCCAGGCTGCCTGTCGATGCGTATGACCAGAGGAATCGAGTCACCCTGCCGGTTCGTGCTGCTCGTCGAGTGGGAGAACCTCACCGACCACACCGACGGTTTCCGGGAGTCGGCGTCGTTTCGTACCTGGCGCGAGGAGCTCGGCTCCTTCTTCGCCGAGACACCGCGAGTGGAGCACGCGGTGGACATCTGATCGAGCAACGAACTACCGGCGCTGAGAATCCGCTGAGACGGTGACGCCGGCGCGGCACGGGCTGACCTACCGTCGGCGGGGTGCCCCGAACGGTCCGGCTGGCCCGGTTGCGCCAGCGACCCGTCGTCCTGCTGCTCATCGCTGCCCTGGTCGTGGGTGTCGGCGTGACACTGGTCGTCACGACGATCCCTGATCCGCCGCCGGTGGTGGTCACCGAAAACGTCATGATCGACGTGCCGGCGGGGCCGGGTGAGACCGGCCAGGTGCGCCTGGACGCCACGGTGTACCGGCCGGCCGCGACCCCCGCTCCGGCCGTGCTGGTGGCCCACGGGTTTGGTGGCAGCAAGGACTCGGTCCGCGCCGAGGCCACTGAGCTGGCCCGCCGCGGGTTCGTCGTGCTGACCTGGACCGCTCGGGGCTTCGGCGCCAGCGGCGGGCAGATCGGCCTCAACTCCCCCGACTACGAGGTGGCCGACGCTCGGGCGCTGGTGGACTGGCTGGCTGATCGACCCGACGTGGTGCGCGACGCGCCCGGTGATCCGCGGGTCGGCGTGACCGGCGCGTCCTACGGCGGTGCGCTGGCCCTGCTGCTGGCCGGGACCGACCGCCGGGTGGACGCGCTCGCGCCCCTGATCACCTGGAACGACCTGACACAGGCGCTGTTCCCCAACGCCGCGAGCCGCCAACCCATCCCCGCTGTCACTCCGGCCGCCGGCGCGTTCGCCCCCGGCGGGGTGTTCAAACGGGAGTGGGCGGGATTCTTCTTCGGTGGTGGCCCCGCTGCCGGAGCCGGGCCGTGCGGACGGTTCCGTCCCGAGGTGTGTGCGGCCTACTCCCAGGCCGCCACCACCGGTTCGCCCACCCAGGAGATCGTGGCGCTGCTGCAGCGCTCCTCTCCCGCCACGGTGGCCCCCAGCATCACCGCGCCGACCCTGCTGATCCAGGGCGAGCGGGACACTCTGTTCGGGCTGGACCAGGCGGACGCCACCGCCCGCCAGCTCGCTTCAGCGGGTGCCCCGCTGAAGGTGGTCTGGTACGCGGGCGGCCATGACGGCGGCGCGCCCGGTGAGCAGCTGCAGAAGGACATCGGCGGCTGGTTCGACTACCACCTGCGCCGCGTCGGCGCGGATCCTGGGACCGGGTTCGATTACCAGGTGCAGGGCATCTTCGGCACTCGCCGAGGCTTTTCCCAGCGCACCGTCATCACCCCGGCCTATCCCGGGCTCGACGGCGTGGGCGTGCAGCGCCGGGAACAGGCGCTGAGCGGCGGGCCGCAGCAGGTGGTTCGGCCACCCGGCGGCAGCCCGGCCGCGTTGAGCAGCCTGCCAGGACTTAGCAGTGCCCTCTCCGAGGCCGCTGGAGGCCTCAGTGGGGTTGCGATGGACCTGCCCGGTCAGACCGCGACATTCGTCACCGATCCGCTGGCTGACCCGCTGGAGATCGCCGGAGCGCCGCGGATCCGGTTGCAGGTGGCCGCCGCGCCCACCGGTACCACGGCGCCACCCAGCGAGGCGGTGCTGTTCGTCAAACTCTATGACCTCGGACCAGACCAGCGGCGCACACTTCCTGGAGGTGCGGTGGCCCCGGTGCGGGTCGGCCCGCTACCGGCCGACGGCACGCCGGTCGAGGTCACGGTGACGCTGGCCGGTGTGGTACGGCCGGTGCAGGCCGGGCACCGGCTTGAGGTCGCCGTAGCGACGACCGACCGCGGCTACGCGGTGCCCCAGCAACCCGCCACCTACACCGTCTCGCTGGCCAGTGACGCCCGCCTGGCAGTGCCGGTGGTGCCCGGGGAGCAGGCGCCGGTGCCGCTTCCGGTCTCCCAGCTGGTCGGGCTGGGTGGGCTGGCCGCGCTGGTGGTGACGCTCGGCGTGTTCGCCGCGCTGCGCCGACGGCGCGCTGATGACGCCGATCCGGAGCTGGCCGAGGTGCCGTTGATGGTGTCGGGGCTGGCCAAGAGCTATCCGGGCGGCATCACCGCGGTGGATGGCCTCTCCTTCCGCGTCGAGCACGGGCAGGTGCTGGGACTGCTGGGGCCCAACGGGGCCGGCAAGACCACGGTGCTGCGGATGCTGATGGGACTGATCCAGCCGACCTCCGGGGAGTTGCGGGCCTTCGGGCACCGGGTCTCGGCCGGTTCCCCGGTGCTGTCGAGGATCGGATCGTTCGTGGAAGGTCCCGGATTCCTGCCACACCTGTCCGGGGCGGCAAACCTCCGGCTGTACTGGGCGGCCACCGGTCGGCCCACCGAGGACGCCGGCATCGAGGATGCATTGGACATCGCCGGGCTGGGCCAGGCAGTACACCGGCGGGTAGCGACCTACAGCCAGGGGATGCGCCAGCGCCTGGCGATCGCGCAGGCCATGCTCGGGAAACCGGATCTGCTGGTGCTCGACGAACCGACCAACGGCCTGGACCCCCCGCAGATCCACGCCATGCGCGAAGTGCTTCGCGACTACGCCGCCCGCGGCCGGACGGTGCTCGTCTCTAGCCACCTGCTCGCCGAGGTGGAGCAGACCTGCAGCCACGTAGTGGTGATGCACCGGGGCCGGCTGGTCGCCGCCGGCACCGTCGCCGAGATCGTCGCGGGCACCGGCACGGTCAGCTTCACCGTGGACGACTCGGCGCAGGCCGCCGCGGTGCTGCGCGACCTGGCGGGAGTCGACATCATGGGGGTCGAGCGGTCCGTCGTCCATGCCCAGCTCGACGGGACACCCCGCGCGGTCGCGGTGTCCGCACTGGTCGGAGCCGGGATCGGGGTCGAAGGGGTAGCTGCACGCCACCAGTTGGAGGAAGCCTTCCTGCAGCTCGTGGGAGAGGAGGACGTCGAGTGACCCCCGACGTGCACGCCGCGCAGGGATCGGCGCCCGGTTACCGGGCCGGGGCGACCTTGCCGCTGCGGGTGGAGCTGGTGCGCCAGCTGCGGCGCCGGCGGACCGTGCTCGCCCTGGGCTTCCTCGTGTTGTTGCCGTTCCTGCTCTGGCTCGCCTTCGAGATCGGGCGCGACGACGGCGACGGCGGCGGCACCACGCTGGTCGATCTCGCCACCGCCAGCGGGGGCAACTTCGTGGTGTTCACGATGTTCTCCACAGTAAGTTTCCTGATGGTCGTAGTGGTGGCGCTGTTCTTCGGGGACACAGTGGCCAGCGAGGCGTCCTGGTCGAGCCTGCGCTACCTGCTGGCAGTCCCGGTACCCCGTGGGCGGTTGCTGCGGCAGAAGGCATTGGTGGCCGCGCTGCTGTCCGCCTTCGCCCTGGTGCTGCTGTCGGCGGTGGCGATGGCAGTCGGCGTGTTCGCCTACGGGGCAGACGACCTGGTCTCTCCCACCGGCCAGTCGCTGGAATTCCTGCCCGCCGCGAGCCGGTTGGCGCTGGGTCCCGCCTACCTGGTGCTGCACCTGGCGTGGGTCGCCGGGTTGGCGCTGCTGCTGTCGGTGACCACTGATGCACCGCTCGGGGCGGTCGGTGGCGCGGTGATGGTGTCGATCCTGTCCCAGATCCTGGAGACCATCGAGGCGCTCGGTGATCTGCGGGACTACCTGCCCACCCGGTTCAGTTCCGCGTGGGCAGACCTGCTGGCCGACCCCGTCGACTGGAACCAGCTGGCCAGCGGAGCGTTCTCCGGTCTCGCCTACGCGACGGTCTTCGGGCTTGCGGCTTGGTGGCGGTTCGCCACCAAGGACATCACCAGCTGACGATAAGGTCCGTCGTTGGCGTACGCGACGTCCCCCGTGAAGGCGTGAATGCCCGGACGTTTACCTCACCCAGCTGCAATAACGCACAGTTCACCCGCGCCGGCTGAGGAGGAGAACACGATGGTCACTCGAAGAGCTGCCCTGGTTGGCATGACGGCTACCGCACTCGCCGGGTCACTCAGTAGCAGTCTCGGCGGCATGGAAGCACTGGCTCAACCGCCACAACCCGGCGACGGCAGGAACCGCCAGGGCCCGATCGTCATCGGCCACCGTGGCGCGTCCGGCTACCGACCTGAGCACATCCTGGCCTCCTACGAGATCGCTGCGCGGCTGGGCGCGGACTTCATCGAACCCGATCTGGTGGTGACCAGCGACGGCGTGCTGATCTGCCGCCACGAGCCGGAGATCGGCGGCACGACGGACGTCGCCGATCACTCCGAGTTCGCTTCCCGCAAGACGACCAAAACCCTGGACGGCGAGGGGGTCACCGGGTGGTTCGCCGAGGACTTCACCCTCGCAGAGCTCAAGACGCTGCGAGCGGTGGAGCGGATACCACAGATCCGCCAGCACAACACTCTGTACAACGGGCAGTACGAGATCCCGACATTCCAGGAACTGCTGGACCTTCGGGCCCAGCTGTCCAGGGAGCTGCGTAGGGATTTGGGCGTTTATCCCGAGACCAAGCACCCCACTTTTTTCAGCAGGCCGGCCTGGCGCTGGAGGCTCGGCTGCTCGAGATCCTGCAGCGCAATCGACTCAACCGGCCGAACGCGCCGGTCTTCGTGCAGTCCTTCGAGGTGACCAACCTGAAGCAGTTGCGCGAGGACGGCCTGCGGACCAAGGCGGTACAGCTGCTGTCGGCCTCGGGCGCGCCGTTTGACACCACAGCTGCCGGCTCCGGCCCGACCTACGCCGAGCTGTCCACCCCCGAGGGCCTGCGGGGCATCGCGCGCTACGCCCATGGAATCGGTCCGGAAAAGCAGCAGGTCATCCCACGCAAAGCCGACGGCACGCTCGGCTCACGTACCGCACTGGTGGACGACGCACATCAGGCCGGGCTGGTTGTGCACCCCTACACCTTCCGGGCCGAGAACAACTTCCTGCCAGTCGACTTTCAGACATCTGCCGAGCTGACCGACTTCGGGCGGGCGATCGCCGAGCAGCTTCTTTACCTTCAGGCCGGGATCGACGGGGTGTTCACCGACCACTCCGACATCGGCGTCGTTGCCCGCGCCGAGTTCCGCGCCACGGCACAGGCCGAGTAGCTGTCTTGACGTAACGCCCCGTGAGACGGACATCTGGCTGCTGCCGCGCCGTGCGGCACGGATCTTTAGTGGTCGAGGCTGGTCAGCCGGGCAGATTGGTTTGCGGTGCGATGCCACCAGCGGTGTTCGGCGGGTGACGCGTGACTCACAGAAAGTCCAGGCGTGGTCGTGCACGGCGTGCGGCGGCCAGTGGTGGTTTTCGGTGGTCAACCCGCACCCGTTTCTGAGGCGGCTCGCTGGGGGTAGCGCTGCGGCAGGTAGCCGCTCGTCGATGAAGCACCCGGGATGAGTGATGAGTCGCTGTAGGTGCCGCGAGTGCCACTCCAGTGCTGTGGACAGCGCTTCCAGCGTGCCGGCGCTCCGACGAGCGGGCCGAGCAGGTCATGCTCGGCTACCTGGCCACCTGCGGGTAGACATTCTCGAAATCCGGGTTCTGGAGAGCCTTACTTACATCGAGGCAGAACGACGGCAGCTCGATCACCGGAATCCCCACGCCGGCTAGCGCCTCCCCGGTGACTCCCGTCTCTCGGCCCAGCAGCCCGATGACGAGGTCAGGCCTCTGGGCGATGACTTCTTCCAACGTGACTTCGACCCCTCCGTCGGCCTGCTCGCTGCCGAACCTTGGAAGATCCTTTATGCGCTGCCTCACCTCCTCGTCGTAGACCTCGACCGGGGCGTTTCCGGCCAGGGCCACGACCATGTCAAACGCGCTGGGCGGCAGCACCGAGAGGGCCCTGTCGCCGATGGCTGGGCGTCCTATGGCGGTGAGTTTCACTGCTCGTGCCAGTCGGAGACCGCAGGCTCGGCGAGGGGCGTCACTCCGCTGGTCGAGCTGTCAGGGCTCGGACTGGCCGGCCGGGTGCGGCTCAAAAAGGAGTCGGCCAACCCGACTGGCTCGTTCCGGGAGGAACTTGTCGTGCAACCGAGCATAGGTAGCGGTCCCCGCGGCGCCACCGTCCGGCCTGAGTTCATGCCGATCGTCGAGGGCGTCGACTTCGTGCCATGCCGAGTCCCGCGGGAGAAGGTAGCTGCTGCCCGCGAGCTGGTCGAGCGGGACGGCGCGGTGATCCTCACCGGGTGGCCGGTGGAGCGGGACAATGTGGCCAACGCGGCGTCGGCCATGCTCGGAACCGACTCCGAGAGCTGGAAAAGATCCAAGAGCGAACCACCGAGAACACCACAGCGACCCAGGAGGGACCGTCGCCAGGACTGCTGCACCGCGACGGCAGCCCCGTCGTCGCCCTCATCAACGATCGCCTGGTGCCGGTCCGCATTCCGAACCCCGACTACGTTCTGATCTTCTGCGCCAGCCCGGCTCCGGCCGGTGGTGAGTCGGTGGTCGCCGACGGGCACCGCCTCATCGAGCGGCTCCGGGACCGCGCCCCGGGGTCGTTGACTGCGATCGGTGGTGCGTATCCAGCGCTGTGGAATTCCTTACGACGCGGTGTTGTGCGCTCGGGTGCAGGCTAGGCTGAAGAAACGGTGGAGTTCGGAGCAGATCTCGGTGATGCTGCGCCGGGAGTTCCCTGACCGGCCGGAGATGTGGGTGAGCCACGAGACGATCTGCCAGGAGTTGTATGTGCAGGGCCGCGGTGAGTTGCGCCGGGAGCTGACCCGGTGTCTGCGTACCGGGCCGACGCTGCGCCGGCCTCGGCGGATGCCCGATCAGCGGGGCCGACGCGGGATCTCGGACAAGACCCCGCCGCCTCCGTTCCGGAGGAGACCGGGGTGCCGAACAGTTCAGCCAGCGCAGCCGCGGTGACCCCACGTGGCGGGTCTGGAAGTGGCAGTGCTGGGTAAGGTGCCCGTGCCGGGTCGGCGGTGGTGGCGTGCGGGACCACGGCGGCGGCTGGAGCACGGGCAACGTCGGGGTAGAGGACAAGTACCAGGCCAAGGCCCACCAAGCCGCCGATTAGTTGGGCGGCGATGAATCCCGGTGCCGAGCCCGGGGCGATACCGGCGAAGGTGTCGCTGAACATCCGCCCGATGGTGACGGCGGGGTTGGCGAAGGACGTGGAGGAGGTGAACCAGTAGGCCGCGCCGATCCATCCGGCGACGGCGGCCGCCGACAGCGCCGGTAAGCTGCGCCGCGGTGTAACCGCAGACATCTCGGCCGAACAGGCCGGGCGGGTGCGCCGGCCGAGTAGCCAGTCGGCCGCTAACACGACGGGATTGAAGTGAGCGCCGGATACCGGGCCGAACAGCAGGATCAATACCGCCAACCCGAACATCGTGGCCGTGAAGTTCTCCAGCAACTGCAGCCCGACCTGGTCGGGCGAGAGTTGTTGGCGGCGATGCCCGACCCGACCACGATCGCGACCAGCGCCGCGATGCCGACCAGTTCGGCCAGCAGCCGCCGGGCCAAGTCCGGCGGGTTGATAAAGAAGGCGTCATGCTGGCACCCGGATGGGCAGCAACGCCTCCGACAGCGTCTGCAAGGCATCCGGTAGCACCCGGTAGTAGATCCACGTTCCGCGGCGATCGCCCTCGATCAGACCGGTCTCGCGCAGCACCTTGAGATGGTGGCTGATCGTCGGCCCGGACACCTCAAAATCCACCGTCAGCTCACACACGCAGGCCTCGCCACCTTCGTGGGAAGCGATCAGGCTCAACAACCGCAGCCTTACCGGATCTCCGAGTGCCTTGAACCGTCGAGACAGTTCCTCGGCCTGGCCGGCGGTCAACGGGTCAGCGGCCAGCGGCGTACAGCACTCCACCAGCTCCGCATTGACGCCTTGTCTCGACATACTTCTATATTGACATATTTCGAATCGATGTACAAGCTATTAATTGACGTCTGTCAAAACAACATCAGACCTTAGGAAGGCACAGCGATGACCGAGCAGACCACCGACCTACGCGACGAGGTCCGCCGGCGTTACGCGGCCGCGGCCCCCGCTGTGCACAGTGCGGCCCAGTCCAGTTGCTGTGGCGTCAACACTTCCGACGCTGTTGACGCGAGGTTGCGGTCGGAGACGGGTTCGGTGGCCGGCTCTACGACGCCACTGACCGAGATGCACTGCCGCGCAGGCCGTCGAAGCCAGCCTTGGGTGCGGCAACCCGCTGGCCGTGGCCGACCTGAACGACGGCGTCGGCTCGGAGTCTCCGATGTGATCGCCGAAAATCGCCTCAGCGCTCAGCAGCGGTCCGAACGGGGCAGCTATGCCGGCTGCATCGCCGGAGCCCTGAGCATCAGCGAATACCACAACGGGCTGACCGCCGTCGGCTTCACCGACATCACCATCATCCCGAGCCACCAGGTCGCTGACGGTATGCACTCCGCGATCATCCGGGCCACCAAGCCCCGTATCGCCACTCACGATCCGCCAGCGCCAAACACTAGAATTGACGCGGTGAACGAGTGCAGGTGGTTGCGCCCCGCGACGGGACCGATCTCACCCCCCGCGAAGAACCCCGCCACACCAACGGTGCCAAGGCCGGTGCGCACCGCTAGCACGTCATGATCTGCGCTCGGGAACATGGCTTTGCCACGCCCGTTGCAGGAAAACAGCAAGGCGCCGCCCACCGGGCCGTTTTCTGCGCGGAACCGGGAGAACAGCTCCTCGAGGTCGTCGGCGGCGGCGGACGCGTCACGCACTTGGAAACGGACGGTCCGACCCACGTCCACGACGTCTGCGACGGCGAGCGCCTTTCGCCCGCTGTCGGCGCCCACGACGCCGCGGATGAGGAAGTCGCCGCGTTCGTGCTCCTCGGCGTACTCGTCCATCGCGACGCCGATATGTAGGCCACGCGCGACAGCTTGCCGTTCCTCGGCAGGGAGTTCGGCGACGATCTGCTCGAGCTTGGCCAGTGCGGGCATCCCGGCCAGCTCCAGTAACACGTTGCCCTCGGCCTTGGTGACGATCATCGTGGGGCCGAAGGGGCGGCACCCCTGGCTGACCACCGGGTGGGCTACGACGGGACCGCCGAGCACCACCCCGATCGCGCCGGCCGGCACACTGCCCCCGTCCAGGAACAGCCGCGCGGATCCCCCGCCGCGGGGACCGCTGGCCACGCCGCCGATCAGCGGTAGACCGGTGAGATCGTCGTTGGAGCGCTGCACGAAGGCCACGATGGGGAAAGTGGACGGGTCGGCGAGGAGTACCGCCACGGCGTCGTCTTCGTGGCGGTCCGGCATACCGGTGACGGCGGCACCGTCAGGGGTACGTACCAGCTCCAGGTGGAACGGCGTGCACCTGACCCCGGGAAGGCAGGCGGCGAACACGCTGACCGCGGGCTCGATCTCCACTCCCCGGCCGGCACCGATCACGCCGCCGGCGCCGCAGCCCAGCGTCGTGCCGGCCCCGGCGATCTCCATCGCGCGGGTACTCACCGACTCGACCGCGTTCGGATCGTCGCCGCAGACGAAGACGCACAGCAGGTCCGGGCGCTGCCCATGCAGCGGAGCCAGGGCCTGCCTAACGGCGGATTCCGCCGCCGCCACCAGGTCGGGGCCCACCGCGAGGCCGTCGCCGAAGCGGAACGCGAGAACGTCTGCTGGGGAGGACACGGGGGACGCCACCTTCCGACGACTACGGGAAGCACCATTGTGCGCCGTGAGTCACCCGCTCGGCAGGATCAGACGGACGTCGCATCCCGGCGCACGGTCGACTCCGGCGGCGCGGGGATGGTCCCCGGCCCGCATTAGGTCACCGGTCCGTGCAACTCAGCCGAGGTACTCCTTGGCCAGGCGCTTCGGCGCACGAGCCAGCCACGCCTCGACCAGCAGTTCCTCAACCTCGGCGTCAGTGGTCCGGTCAAGGCGTACAAGGATGGCTGGATAGCCGTTGAAATGCGGCGTGGTGAAGTACATATCCGGGTCCTCGGCCAGCAGCGCCTCCTTTGCTCCGAGGTCTGCCACGCGAGTAGCCAGGATCGCCCCATCAGGAGCGACGTCGCTGAGTGCTTCGAGATCTGTGCGCCGAAGCGGCCGTTCCCACGCGAACAGCTTGTCCTTAACCCGCCACCCGGGGACACCCTCACGCGATGACCGTTCGGTCGTCTCCGGCAGCGCCAATGCGATCCGGCGGACATCATCCCACGTGGCCATGTTCGAGACCCTAGGCGAGCGGACGCGCCGGGCGTACAACCGCTAGCCGCTCAGCGGTAGAGCAACGATCCGGGTGTGGTCAGCACTTCGCCGGTCTCGAGTCACGTCTTGAGGCCGGAAAGGATCATCGGCCAGCCGCCGTAGAGTTGGTTGTTAGCGCCCTCGCGCAGCCGGTCGTGGGTTACGGTCAGACGGCAGGAGTCGCCGATAGGCTCGATCTCCCAGGACTCTCCAGCCTGTTCTTGAGACCGCTGAGCGCAGCCACCCACGGCTCGGCGTACTTGCTCACCCACCGGTCGTGGAAGAGCCGGATGGGGACCGGGTTCAGGAAGTGGAGCTTCTCGCGACCTCGCCGCTTGCTGACCACCAGGCCCGCCTCCTCGAGCTGCTTGAGGTGCTTCATCACGCCGAAGCGGGTCATCGACGCGAAAAATCGTCCCGGATCCTGAGCACCTCGACGCCGGCGCGACGGCGTAGCCGCGCTGCGTGTCCGGGCGCATCACGGTCCGGCTCCCGCGGATGGCTGATGCGCCATTCCGTCTGGCAGGCAGCACATTCAGGCTGTAGCCGTACATCAGGCGCTCGAACTCGTCGACCGGCGCGGTGAACGTCTCGACGACTCGCTCGTCCATCACGAGCACGGTGCCGCGGAACCCGGCCAGCGACCGCATCGGGGCAGCACCTAGCCGCATTCAGCGGGCTCAGCGGGGCTATTGCGCCTGGATAACCACGCTGAACCCGCTGAATGCGGAATTAGCGGAGGCCGGCGGCGTCCATTCCGCGGAGTTCTTTCTTGAGGTCGGCTATCTCGTCGCGGAGCCGGGCGGCCAGCTCGAACTGCAGCTCCCGGGCCGCGCCCATCATCTGGTCGGTGAGCTGCTGCACCAGGTCCGCGAGCTCGGCGCGAGGCATCGACGAGGTGTCCCGCCCCTCCAGCACGCCCGCGCTACCTCGGGACCGCCCGGACTCACCAGCCGCGCGCTTGCCGCGGGACGCGTTGCGCCCGGATCCTCCGACCTGGACCGCCCCGGTGTCCACCGTGTCACCGGCCTCGGCGTAGACCCGTTCGAGGATGTCGTTGATCTTCTTGCGCAGCGGCTGCGGATCCAGGCCACGTTCGG
>JBOHHF010000120.1:0-5215 GCA_050700495.1 Pseudonocardiaceae bacterium | reverse complement strand
CTCGGCTCACCGCCGCGGAGGCCGTGCAACCACAGCCACCTGTCGAACCGGGACAGCAGCCGGGGCATCAACTTGGTCAACGCGAGGGCCTATGTCGGGGACCACCGCCGCCACCATTGGGTCGAGCAGTTCGGCGTCTTCACCCTCCTTCGCGGACGGGGCGTACCACTCAAGGAGCTTCGACCGCAGAGGCGCCTGCTGATTGCGCTCCAACGTCGACACCGTGTGCCGGGTCAGCCAGTCCGCCAGGCGAAAGGTGTGGAACGGGATCTCCTTGCCTGCCCCGTAGCGGTCCGAGTTCAGATGCTGGACCAAGTGTTGAGCAGCGGCAGCAACGGACGGCCCTGCCCGGTGTCGAGGGCGACCTTCTCGGCGTTGACCGAGGCGGACGGGATCAGCCGCGCGGGTGTCCGGTCGACCTGCGCCGGGTCTGGGTTGAGCCGCGTGGCCAAGGCCTCGGCCACGGCGTGGATCCGGTCCGAATTGCCGATCAGGCACAGCAGCGGTAGCGCCCGCTCCCCGCGCAGATCGTCGCGTTGTTCCTTCGACCACTTCCACTCCGGCCGCTCGCTCAGGCCTCGGACGACCTGTAACATCAAGTCAAGATCATCCATGTTCGGCTCTCCGACTGTTCACGACCGGACCACGCTCAATTCGGAAGAGTTTGCCACCGGCGGACCGTCCCACCGTACGGCCGGGGTGGAACTTGACGCGGTCAGACCATCGCCAAGAAGGGTTCGGTAGAACGCACCGTGTCTATGCGACGGGGACCAGAGTGGGGCGCGGACGAACGCCGCCGGAGCGAGTGGAATCCACAGGTTCAGATCCCGGGCCGCCACCCGATTGGTCTCCACAGCACAACCGACGAACCAGCGATGCCCAGCAAGCCGGCTACGACACCGAGAGCAGCACGGCCGAACATGGTGGGTATCCCGCGAAACCGAGTCACTGTGATCAGGCCCCTACCCGGCTACGCGTCTTCGCTGAGATTGCCCCGCCTCACCTCAAGGCATTCACATGCCGCTGACCGAGCGTCTCGCGGTGCTGGCCGTATGGCTTGTTGATGCTGGCAATTTCGGCTTGGCAGCAGGCGTTAGCCTAGTCGGTGATGAACGTCGAACCGGTCATCTGCGCCTGCGGCAACCCGGTCGGTGGTGGCGGGGACGACATCGCCTCGGTGCTGTTCGGTCCGATGTGCGACGCCTGCATCAGGATCGCCCACCACGAGGCCGGCCGGCTGTGCGACCGGTGCATCCACAGGCTGAACACCCAGCACCCCGGCGTCCGGTTCGCCGTGGGCAACCAGCATCTGCTAGCCCACTCGCACGTTCTGGACACCTGCGTCGACCGGGCGATACTGCCCTTCCTGGAAGGGTTCAACCAGAACGTCGCACCCACCTTCTCGTCCTGTCAGGGCGTTGACATGCTGCCCGGTCGGCCGGGCAGATGGGTGCAGGAGCCGTTCATCGTGGCCCACGGCCAACACCAGCCCGCCGTGACAGCCTGGGCGGAGCGCACCGCGGACCGCTACCGAATCTCGGCGGTCCATGTGCACAACGAAGGCAGTCCGTACCACCGCGTGTCCGTGGATTTCGCCGACACCCCCCTGACCTGGCTGGGCTGACCGCCGAACCCTTCGACACAGACACTCATAAAACGCTTCGTTCGGACCGTCCTCAATTGCCGCGACCTGGGTGAACCGCACACTCACGCACCTCATGAGGGTGCCTCGAAGATTAGGCCATCTCTCCATCTTCCACTGAGGAGAGAGCATCCATCAGACCCGGGGTGGTTCAGCGTCACGTGCTGGCCGTGTGGGGTGAGGCTGAACTGCCACCGTGTGGCCGAGGGTTGCCCGAGCTGGTCCCAGTGGTGGTAGGCGGTGGTGATCTCGTCCCACAGCCGGCGGGGCCCGAACTGGCGCACCGGCCAGCGTCGGGTCTGGGGCTGGTAGTCAAACCGCGCCCAGGACCGGGTGTTCGCGTCGAGAAACCACACACACCAGCAGCCGTCGTCGCTGGTGGCGGGTAGGTACTCCCGGTGGCAGTCGGGCACCTGCAGAGCGATCGCGAAGGGCGCGTCATCGTCGTTGCCCAGGTGGGAGGCGTGCAGGTCGGTGTCGCTGACCTCGGGGGTGTCGGTGTCGCGGACCACGTCGGTGATCGCGGGTCGGGGGATCCGCTGGTCGCGGAGTTCCATGAAGGAGATGGTGGTGTTGACCAGGCCCCCGGTGGCGGTGCCATCAGACCCGACGGTCAGCGACAGCAGCCCGGCGGGTTCATAGGCGCTGCCCCACGGGGTGATCACCAGCCCTCCGGGTCGGGTCTGGGCCACCCAGGCATAGGGCACCTGGGGTGCGGCGACGGTGGACAACACCCGATCGAACGGCGCTCCGGCGGGGTGGCCGCGCGCGCCGTCGCCGGTGAGTACGGTTACGTCGCCGTAGCCAGCGCTGGCCAGCGCTGCTCGGGCCCGCGCCGCCAGCTCCGAGTCGATCTCGATTGTCGTGACGTTGTGACCACCGAGCTGGTGGGCCAGTAGTGCGGCGGTGTAGCCGGTGCCGGTGCCGATCTCCAACACCCGCATCCCCGGCTCGACCTGCCCGGCCGCCAGCATCAAGGCGACGATGTCCGGGCGCGACGCCGAGCTGGTCGCCACCCGCCCGCGCCCGTCAGATCCGGCCGGGGTGCCGTCATCGACCTGGGTGACCACGTAGCGGGGTCCGTAGGCCCGCCGCAGCCACTCCTGCGGCTCGTCGCCGCGGCGCAGCGGCACCAGATCATCCCCGGCATCACGCCAGATCATCTCAGGAATAAACACCTCCCGGGGAACTGCCACAAACGCCGCCCGCCACTGCTGGCCCAGCACCCCCTCGGCGGTCAGGTCCTCCACCAGTTCGGCCCAGGACGACGGCGCTGTAGTGGTCACTTCTCCGTGTCCTGATCGTCTTTATCGTCGGTTTCCGGCTTCCCGTGCTTACCGCCGGGATCCTCACGCGGCATCGGTCGGTGAGGGTTGTATCCGTTGCGTTTGTACTTGTCTTCATCGTCCTGCTTCTCATGTTTGCTCATGTCGTGTCCCCCTCGCGGTCTCAGGCGGCACTGGTGGCCAGGCGGTGGCGGAGTTCGGCGACACCGGCGCTGGTGTGCAGGGGTTGCAGGGCGGTGTTCAGCACGCGGAGGCGGTCATAGGCGCGGGGGGAATGCAGCGCGGTGACCGCGTCGATGGCCTGGTGGCCGAGGCTGACCGCGGTGTCGGTGTCCCCGGTGATGGCGTGGGCACCGGCGATATCTGGCAGGTACAGCGCCCGGGTTCGGGCGCGGTCGGGGCCGAAGCCGTCCACGGCCTGGCGTAGCAGCGGCACCGCCCGCTCAGCGGCTCGCGGGTCACCGCTGGTCTGGGCCAACAGGTAGTGCGCGGCGCCTTGCTGGGCGGCGAGAAGGGCTTCGTCGTGGAAGGACCCCCACAGCGGGCGGCTCGCCGGGTCGACGATGCTGAACTGCTCGACAGCCTGGCCTAGCGCGCGGTCACAGTCCGCCGCGTCGCCCAGGGCGGCGTGGGCTCTAGCCTGGATTTTCGCTAGGCAGCATCTGGTGGACGCCGACACCGGGTGCGCTCCCGCCGCGGCGGCGTGGCCGAGGTGGACCAGGCGCAGCGCCTCGTCCGGGCGGCCTAAATGCACGGCCTGGATCGCCAGGTCAAACAGCAAGAAGACGGTGAGGTCGCTGCTCTGGGAACCCTGAGCGTTGCGGGCGATGTTCAGCCCGATTGTCCATAGCCGGCGGGCGGCGTCGTGCTGATTGGAGTCAAAGCTCAGCCAGCCCGCGATCGTCGCCAGGTATGCGGTGGCTACCAGCAGCCGGGGCTGCACCTCGGGAGTCATCTGGGCGCCCAGCAGTGGCAGGGTGGCGTGCAGGTGGGCCACGGCGACATCGCGGGTCAGCCCGCTGCCCTGGGCGAAGTCTTGACGGACGAACGCGGCGGTAGCTTGCTCGATGGCCTCGACGTCGGCGGCGCCGATATGGCGGGTGCCGGTGGGCTCGGCGTGGGGCAGCAACGCGATGAGCCGGTCGAGGTCCAGTCCGGCTACTCCGGCGCCGAAGGTGAGTCCGGCGATGTGTTGTACGAAGTCTCTGCGGTCCACCCAATTCACCCGCTTCCGCTGCTCAAGTTCGGTATTGCCCACGGTAGTCCCGTGGGTGAACCCGAGCTTGCCTGCGGGAATCGCGAGCCGGTTGGTCACCCGTACGACGGCAGGTAGGTCAAGCAGGTGTCGTTTGCCGGTTTCGATGTCGGAGATGCGGCACTGTTGCAGGTCGAGCAGCTCGGCCAGGGTTCGCTGGCTCCAGTGCTGCGCGGCGCGGATCGCGCGGAACACGGCGCCGAAATCGAAGCCGGCCAGTGCGGTCGCCAGGCGCGGCTGGTCATAGAAGGTCTCGGGCACCACGATGCGGGGGCCGGTGCGCTGGCAAGGATCGCAGCGCTGGCCCGCCGCCCGGCCGCGGCGCAGCTGCGCTCCACAGTCCGGGCAGGTCGGTCTGGCCCCCAGGTTCGTCATGCGATCACTGTAATGGGGGCCGTCTCACACCTGTACCAGCAAGCGTCACCGCCGCATTGCGGCGTCACCGCGCTGCTACCACACGATGACGCGTGAGGAAAGAAGATCGGTGGATACCCATTGGTTGGATATCCGGTACCGGGGCGTGGTGGTGCGATCGGGCACGCAGTCCACCAACGTCGGGAAGGACCCGGGTGGGTAAGCACGGACCAGGCTCGGTGCGGTGACCGGCCGGGGCAAGAACTCGGAAAGTGACGGTTGATGGAGACGGCTGATAGCCCGGATATGGTGATCGCAAAACGGCTGCTTGACCATGCCAAGCTGCGTGGCTTTGCCTTCCGGCGGGTAGCACCGGGCGCAGATGGTGCGCTGGTGGGATACCGAGTCAGCGAGGATGGGGTGGACTTAGTCCATCTCGAGGGATTCAGTCGCGACTGCTTCGCCTGGCGAAAGAGAACATCCTCGCTGATCGTGTCCGAGGACGCACTCGTGCAACGCCGGGTGGAAGGCAGCGCGATCGATGTTCTCAATGAGGTGCTGACCTGGGAGACGGGACCATGACAGCTGGCGTGCGGGCTGCCCGGCTCGCTACCGCGATGTCCGACCCCGGCCCGGCAGCAGCGGCCCCTAGATCGCCGGCTGGCCGCCGGTTGAGAG
>JBOHHF010000119.1:0-9103 GCA_050700495.1 Pseudonocardiaceae bacterium | reverse complement strand
GGTTCGCGATCAAGTTGTCGGCGCCAGCATTACAGCCCTCTCCATCCCTACCATGTTCCTGAACAGGACACACCTCGCTCCGCGTCATGTATGAGCGTGCGATACGTCAGCTCTTGATGAGCTGCTGTGCCCAGAACCTGCGGGTCGATGCTGTCCCACCCGTGATCTTCCCTTTCGTCGAGCTGCCGCACATCCCGGAAGGTTGGCCGCGGCCGGTGCTCGACGTCGTCGTGGGAAACATGGGTGAGGTCCTGATGCCGTGCCTCGTCGACAGCGGAGCCACGAACACGCTGCTGCCCAGCTGGGTTGCCGACCTGGCCGGTCTCGACTACACGGACGCAGCGCGCAGACCCTCGCTGTCGCCGGTTCCAGCACCAAGGCGCGGATGGTGCCGACGCTGCTGGCCATCGGCGAGCACAGCTGGGAAGCCGAGGTGGGCTTCTGCGACCCGTGGCCGCAGGGCTGGGGTCTGCTTGGCCAGCTGTCCTTCTTCCGCTACTTCGTCGTGACCTTCCGGGCGGCCGACTTCGAACTTGAGATCAACCCGGTCCAGTGTTGATCCGGAATCGATCACATGTGGTGTTCCTGGTTCGGAGGACCGATGATTTCCGCGCTGCTGCGGCGTCAACAGTGGTGACATGGTTCGAGCATCGCGAAGGGAGCCACCCATGCCTACCCGAGACACCGCCCCCATCGGAGCGCCCTGCTGGATCGATCTGATGACGTCTGACACCGAGCGCAGCCGGGCGTTCTACGGCCAGCTGTTCGGCTGGACCGCCGAGGAACCTGCCGAGGAGTTCGGCGGCTATTTCAACTTCACGAAGGACGGCATCCGGGTCGCCGGCTGCATGGCCATCCAGCCCGGCTCGGAGATACCGGACGTCTGGTCGGTCTACCTGGCCACCGATGACGCCCGCAAGACCGTCGACGCCGCCGTCGCCCACGAAAGCCAGGTCCACGTCGCAGCCATGGATGTCGGTGATCTCGGCACCATGGCCCTGATCAGCGACCCCGGCGGCGCCGGGGTCGGCGTCTGGCAGCCCGGCCGCCATCAGGGCTTCGGGGTTCTCGGCGAGTCCGGTACCCCGAGCTGGTTCGAGCTGCACACCCGGAACTATCAGGCCGCCGTCGCCTTCTACCGCACCGTGTTCGGCTGGGACACCCATGTGGTCAGCGACACCCCGGAGTTCCGCTACACGACCCTGAGGCATGGCGAAGACTGGCTGGCCGGGGTCGTGGATGCCGCCGGCTTCCTGCCGGACGATGTCCCTGCCCACTGGTCGGTCTACTTCGGGGTTGACGACACCGACGCCGTGTTGGCAGAGATCGTCGACCTCGGTGGCTCGATCGTGAGCGCTGCTGGGGACACCCCGTACGGTCGCCTCGCGGCAGCCGCCGACCCGACCGGCGCCCAGTTCAGGCTCGTCGCTCCCAACGCCGCTATGCCGGCGCCGTGACTCATCTTGGAATTTCCGGTGCCCACTCGTTGGCGAAGGTCTCCATCTGTTTGATGACCAGGTTGACGGCCTCGCGCTCCTCCTCCGGCGGGTAGTCGAACTTCGCCAACAATGCCCATCAGGGCTTCTCAGCGCTGCTGAGCTGCTGGCGAGGGGCGTATCTCGGCCGACGCGCTGCACCGGAATCGGACCTGCGGGGAGTCTCCGGCTTCGGACGGCGAGGGCCGGCCGATGCGAGCCGGTGCGAGATCGCCCAGGTCGTAGCCGACTTCGGCTTCGTAGTTGACCTTGTCGATGTAGTCGTTGTCGATTGGGTTGCCATGCGCACACGCAGCACCGATTCCCGGTCCGGCGTAACGCACCTCGGCCCAGTCCACACGGTCCCATATGTATCCGTGCCAGTGTCCGCTCTCTCCACCTAGGGAGGATCTCGTCATCTCCATGCCACCGGAGTGATCTACATGACTGCGACGACCCTGCCGAATCAGGACGGGCATATACCAGGGACCCGGCTGACCGCCGACCGGGAGCTCCAGAACCGGCGCGTCCGTCTCGGTGACGTGGCCGGGTACGCGTGCCCCGACCATCTGCCGGTGACCGCATCGGCGATGTCGCCACTGTCCTTCCGGAACTGGATGCACTTCACTCTCAGGAATGTCACCGCTGACAGGGCCACGCTGCGCACGGGGGCGGATGGCGTCTGCCTGCTCCCCCGCCTCGAGCTCGCGTTCACGGTGACAGTGCCCTTCACCGGGACGCACGAGGTGCAGGCAGCCGTCAGGTCGATCCGCCACGAACCGGACGGCGCCGTGGTCGTCAGAGTGAGCTGGATCGATCCGCCGTGCGCGTTCCTCACCGCCGTCGCGGAGTATCTGATGATCGCGGGCACGGGCCTGACCCCGGCGCAGCTACGAGCCGGCGGACTGCCCCTGCGCACCGCCGAACGCGCAGTCACCTTTGGCAACGCGGTGATCCCCCACGACGAACAAGAAATCCTCGATCTCCGCTTCCGGGCCCACCAGCACGAGGGTCGGCTACCCGGAATGACATCGGCAGATCTGGCGTCATCCTTCGATGCGGACGCGCGGCATCTGGTGTGCCGCTACGACGGGCGCATCGTCGGGTACGTCCGGGCAACCTTCGTAGACGGCGATCCCGCACGCAGCCAGTACGTGATGTGGGGCGGGCACCAGGTGCCGTCCCGGCTGTGGAAAGCCGGCTACGTCGAGGGCAGCGCCGGCGCCGTGGATCCGGACTTCCAGCACGCCGGGCTGTTTCTGCCTCTCATCCAGCACCTCATCCACGTCGCGGTCCAGTGCGGGTTCGGTTACCTGCTCGGCGCGTGCGGCGACGATCTGCTCGACATGTACCGCTCGATGGGGTTCGAGGTGCTCGAGACGAGGGAGGTGGAGCCCAAGCCCGGCTGGCGCTTTCGCTCACACCTGTTCCACCTCGACATTGACCGGCTGATCCGGGACCGTCCCCACAGCAAGAACATCGAGGCGATGGCGTCTGCCGCGCGGTTCGCCAGGTCGTCGGATCGGGACGGCGGCAGTCCGCTCACCGCGGGTCGTCGGTGCAGGAGTCGGTGAAGGAAAGGACGTCATCGACCGCGCGCCGGACCGAGCGCGCGGTGGGCCGGGTGCCGGTCGTGAGCCGCAGCACGAGCAGAACGGTTAAGTTCTCTTCGAAGGGAACCGCCTCGGCGAAGATCCGCCTGGAGTGCGCGATTACGTCCCGTTGCCAGGCATCCAGGGTCGAGCCGGCCTCGCGCAGATGCTGGTAGAAGAACGGCGATCCCCACGGATGCACGCCTATTCGCCTCGCGGTCGCGTCGAGCCATAGGCGGAGCAGGTCACGCCCAGCCTCGACCAAGCAGGCATGATCAGTAGACCGGACACCGATGACGAGCGCAGCCCCGGCGTTGCGGAACGCGGTTCGCGAGCCGTCGCCCAGGGCACGACCGAGACCGAGGCGACCCAGACCTAATTGACCAAGCGCTTCAGTAGTCGGCGCCGAACGTATTAGGTCGAACGCGGCGAGGTCCGCGGCGCCAAGCTCCAGGGACGCGAGATCTATCCCGTCCCGGGTCGCGAGCGCCTCGTCCCGGGTCCACCGGATCTCGGAGAATAGCTCACGGTGAAAGGCCGGGGACAGCAAACGCACCCGGTCAAGCTCCGCGAGCGCCTCGCCGAGCTTGCCGAGTGCAACCGGATCCGCGGCAATCTCGACATGCAGCGATCGTGCGCTCGCCACGAGACCGGCCAGGTCTTCGGGCGGGATCGGTGGCGATGGCACACTGACCCGGTTGCAGCAACGCTCGCGGAGCAACGCCAGCTCCGGCGTGGCGGCCGGGGCGCCCGCGCGCTGGAGCGTGACCTCCCACCGGGGTGCTCCCGGCGCGGAGTGGACAACCGTCTGCGTGGCGAACCCGAGCGCACGGGCGCCGATGAGCGCGGCTTCCAGCGCGGCGCCCAGCGCGAGGCAGTTGGCCCGCCCATCAATGTCGAGTATCGACGTCCGCGCGCTGTCCATAGCGCCCACGAAGGTGGCGCCCTGGCAGGCGAACCGCCAAGGCTGAGCGTTTCCCCCGGATGGCGCGAGCGTCGCGCAGCCGACGACGAAACGCACCTCCTCGCGGGTGGGCAGCGACGAGTCACCCGGCGCTGGCATCGGCAGCACCGATGCCGACACGCTCACCGGCTCGGGCGCCCACGACCGCACCACCGGCGCGGGACGTGCGGCGCCGTCGCGAACGAGCACGTCGAGATCCACCTCATAACGCCCGGACGTGACGAACTCACCGAGCGCGATGCGCCGGACCGCGTTCGCCGCCATGGCACCGCCGAGCGCGACGTCCGACGCGAGCTGCGGCCACGCGGACAGCGTCTGCCCCACCTCGACCAGCGACGCCGCCGTTCGGGGCTGCATCCGCTCGGCGTCGATAATGCGGAGCACGTAGGGCACCTTCTGCCTGGTAGTGAGCCCACGTAGGTCAACTGCGCGCTGGCCGGCCAGGACACCGTGGAACGGTTCGCGCTCGGGTTCGCGGTCGAACCGCTCAACGTCGAGCAGCCCGCGGTCACTGGTCACCATGACGACCGGCACCCGCCCTGCGCGCGCCCGCTCGCGAAGCAGCACCTTCATCGCCAGGTCGTCGCACTCCTCCAGCACGATGTCGACGCCGATGAGGAACGCATCGAGGGTGTCCTCGTGCACACCGTCCTCGTGCACGACCACCCGCACATAGGGGTCGAGCTCAGCCACCTCACGCGCCGCCAGCACAGCCTTGTTGATCCCGACGTCGGCGATCCCACCGGCCACCCGGTTGAGGTTGGACAGGCTGACGGTGTCGAAATCGGCGAGCCGGATCTCGCCGCACAGCCCTTCGCGCACCAGGGTCGACGACACCGCACGACCCACGGACAGGCCGGCCACTGCGATCCGCAGCGACAGCAGCCGGCCCTGCTCGGCGGCAGTGATCTTGTACCGGTTGCGGTCCAACCGCAGCTCGCGGTGCAGCGGCTCGGGCAGGACGTGCACCAGCCGGCCCGACCAGGGATAGAACACCCACCGGCCGAAGAGCTCAGGCGGCGATCCATCCACCAGCGCCTCGACGCGCCGGCCGGTTGCAGGGCCGTCGAGCTGCCGCGCCGGCTCGCGGCTGCGGACCAGCTCGTTGAGTTGCTCCAGCACGGTGTCCACGACGACGACCGCCGGATCCCGCGCCAGCTCGTCGAGCCGACACCGGTCCCGGTCTGAGGAGGGATCCAACAGCCACCCGCGGTGGGTGCGCCGGTCCTGCCGACCACCCGCCGCGCGCAGCACACTCACCAGGTCGTCGTCTTGCACACCCTCTCCGTCTCCGCGTTCTGGATGCAGACTGCAGTAATTCGGGGGCTGATGAGTGCAGTCTGCATCCAGAACGCGATCAGGGGCCGCGGATGATGCGGCGGAGTTTGGGTACGCGCTCGGCGAGTGCGCGTTCGGTGCCGTGCTCAGTGGGCTCGTAGTAGTTGCGGCCGATGAGGGCGTCGGGAGGGTACTGCTGGGCCAGCACGCCGTCGGGCACGTCGTGCGGGTAGCGGTAGCCCTGCGCGTGACCCAACCTGGTCGAGCCCGCGTAGTGCCCATCGCGAAGATGCGCCGGAACCGGTCCAGTGGCCCCGGCCCGGACGTCGGCCAGGGCCGCGTCGATCGCGGTGATCACCGCGTTGGACTTCGGCGCGGTGGCCAGGTGCACGGTGGCCTGGGCCAGTGCGAGCCTGCCCTCCGGCATCCCGATGAGCTGCACGGCGTGGGCGGCGGCCACCGCGGTCTGCAGCGCTGTCGGGTCAGCCATCCCGACGTCCTCGCTGGCGTGCACCACCAGCCGCCGGGCGATGAACCGGGGGTCCTCACCAGCCTCGACCATCCTCGCCAGGTAGTGCAGCGCCGCGTCGACGTCGGACCCACGGATGGCCTTGATAAACGCGCTGATCACGTCATAGTGCTGATCCCCGGCCCGGTCGTAGCGCACCGCGGCCCGGTCCACCACCGACTCGACGGCAGCCAGATCCACCGCGGTGGCGCCCGTCGAGGTGACCGCCTCGGCGGCAGTCTCCAGGGCAGTCAGCGCCCGTCGAGCGTCCCCGGCGGCCAGGCGCACCAGATGGTCCTCGGCCGCGGGCTCCAGCGTGATCGACCCGCCCAGCCCGCGCGGGTCTGCCAGAGCACGCCGGATCAGCGTCCGCACGTCGTCATCGGACAGCGGGTGCAGCTGCAGCACCAGCGAGCGGGACAGCAACGGCGACACCACGGAGAAGAACGGGTTCTCGGTGGTCGCGGCGACCAGCAGGACAATCCGGTCCTCGACGGCGCCGAGCAGTGCGTCCTGCTGGGTGCGGGAGAAGCGGTGCACCTCGTCGATGAACAGCACGGTGGCGTCCCCGCCCTCGCGGCCCAGCCGGCGACGCGCGGCGTCGATCACCGCGCGGACCTCCTTGACTCCGGCCGACAGCGCCGACATCGCCTCGAAGCGCCGGCCGGTAGCCTGCGAGACCAGCCGGGCCAGGGTGGTCTTCCCGGTACCCGGCGGGCCGTACAGGATCACCGACACTGCGGCGCCCCCCTCGATCAGCCGGCGCAGCGGGCTGCCCGGCGCCAGCAGGTGGTCCTGTCCGACGACCTCTTCCAGGGCGGCCGGCCGCATCCGTACCGCCAGCGGCGCCGAGGCGGACAGCCGCTGTTTGGCACGTTCCTCGGCCTGCGCCGCGAAGAGCCCGTCGTCGAACAGGGCATTGTCGTCACCGGACACACCGTGACGGTACCGTCGTGGGTCGACCCGGCAGGTCCGCAACACCAGCGCGACGTCGGCGGTGAGGAACGGATGACGTGTCGAGGACGGCTTCGCGAACGATCCGTGTCGCGAACAGGGCAGGTCAGCCTTGGGACAGCGGACGGGCGAGGTTGCGGTTGTCCCGGCGCGTGCGCAGCAGCAGGACGAGCACCCCGGCGAACACGATGCCGACCAGGTTCACGAGCAGCTGCGCGGCGGACAGCCCAGCTTTGCCCCACTCCCCGGCGGTGGCCGCCACCACCGCGAAACCCGCCGCGGGCACCGTGGTGACCGAGATGAACACCCCGACCAGCGCGGCCGACTTCGCCGAGGTGAGGGAAAGCATCCCAGCGGCCCCGGCGAGCAAAGCGACGATGAAGGAGAATGCCCCCACGTCGTAGATGAAATCGACCTGCTCCGTTTCACGGAGAGCTCCCGGGCCGATCAGCCCGGTCCATTCGCCGAGCAGTGCGCTGACTGCGGCAATGAGCATGGCCAACGGGAAGCCCACTCCCAGCGCAAGAGCGGCCCTGCGGACCAGATCACCACGTCCTAGCACGATCCCGACCGCGATGGCCGCCAGCGGCGCGAATTCGGGGCCGACGACCATGGCTCCCACCACCGTGACCGGGGAGTTGGTGACCACCCCGACCACCGCAAGGAGGCAGGCCAAGGTGAGGAAGGCCAGGAAGGTGAAGGTCAACCGGGAGTCTCCCCCGGTGCGGCCGATGAGCTCGTCCCACACCACCGCATCGTCGGGATCCCCCGGTGCGGCCCGTTCAGCGGCATCCGCCGCGTCGGAGAGCACGGTGTCCAGCGGTTCGAGACTGAGCCCGCCGGTGTGGTCGATTCCGAGTGCACACAAAGCGGTCAGCACTCCATCGGCGGCCTCGCGAGCCACGTCAGCCTCGACCAGATCGCCGGGTGGATCGACCCCGACGTCCCGCAGGGCGACGACGTGGACAACGCCGGGGTTGTTGCGCAGCCTGTCGAGCACTGCGTCCGTCGTCTCCGCAGGACAGGTGACCCGCAGGTGCAGCACCCGCTACCCCTTCGCGGCAGGCTTCGCGTCCACCCCGGCCTCGGTACGCTGCTCGCGGGTGATCGGGGCGGGGGCACCGGTGAGCGGGTCAAGACCACCACCGGACTTCGGGAAGGCGATGACCTCGCGCAGTGAGTCGGCACCGGCGAGCAGCATGCAGATCCGGTCCCAGCCCATCGCGATCCCCCCGTGCGGCGGGGCACCGTAGCGGAAGGCTTCCAGCAGGAATCCGAACTTCTCGGCCGCCTCCTCATCGGAGATCCCGAGTACCCGGAACACCCGCTGCTGCACGTCGGGCTGGTGGATCCGGATCGAGCCCCCACCGATCTCGTTGCCGTTGCAGACAATGTCGTAGGCGTAGGCCAGCGCTGAGCCCGGCTCCTCCTCGAAGCGGTCCCGCCACTCCAGCGTGGGTGCGGTGAACGGGTGGTGCACCGCAGTCCAGCGGCCGTGTCCCGCGGCAACGTCCCCGGAGCGGTCGGCGAGTTCGAACAGCGGCGCGTCAACCACCCAGACGAACGACCACGCCGACTCGTCGATCAACCCGCATCGCCGACCGATCTCCACCCGCACGGCACCCAGCAGTGCACGGGCGTCGGCCGGATCGGCGGCGGCGAAAAAGATGCAGTCACCGGGGTTGGCGCCGACCGCCTTGGCCAAGCCCTCCCGTTCGTGCTCGGCGAGGTTGCGGGCCACCGGGCCGGAGAGCTCACCGTCCGCACCGACCAGCACGTAGGCCAAGCCCTTGGCGCCGCGCTGCTTGGCCCACTCCTGCCACGCGTCCAGCTGCCGGCGAGCCTGGCTTGCGCCGCCGGGCATCACGACCGCCCCCACATAGGGCGCCTGGAACACCCGGAACGGAGTGTCGATGAAGTAACCGGTGAGCTCGGTGAGCTCCAGCTCGAAGCGCAGGTCCGGCTTGTCGGTGCCGTAGCGGGCCATCGCGTCGGCGTAGCTCAGCCGCGGGATCGGCAGCTCGATCTCGTGGCCGGCCAGCTCCGCCCACAGCGCGGCGATCACCTGCTCGCCGAGCGCGATCACATCATCCTGCTCGACGAAGCTCATCTCGATGTCGAGCTGGGTGAACTCGGGCTGCCGATCAGCGCGGAAATCCTCGTCGCGGTAGCAGCGGGCGATCTGGTAGTACCGCTCCAGGCCAGCGACCATGAGCAGCTGCTTGAACAGCTGCGGTGACTGCGGCAGTGCGTACCAGCAGCCGGGCTGCAGCCGCGCCGGAACCAGGAAGTCCCGCGCACCCTCCGGGGTGGAGCGGGTCAGGGTCGGGGT
>JBOHHF010000118.1:0-1811 GCA_050700495.1 Pseudonocardiaceae bacterium | reverse complement strand
GTAGTTCTTCCCGATCTTGATCCACGGTGAGGATGCTTGCAGCATGGGACGACAGTTTCGGCGCGCGGAGCTGTGAGTCGCTCGTAACGGTCCACGATCAGGGCCGCTGCGAGCCGCACGTCGAGGTCGGACCGCAGCCACAGATCGGCGATCAGCCCATGTTCGGCCAGTTCGGCACCGAGGGCCGCGAGGGCGCTTAAGATCTCGTCTCGGCGCATCGCTACACCCGGCTCAGCATGCCTGCGCCGAGCAGGATGCTCCGCCGGCGGAACGCCGCAGGCGACTCCACGATGGTGCGTGCCCACGGCCGGGGTAGCGCGGCCACCAGATGCGGGACAGAAAACCGGACTGCGTCCCCGTGCTCCGTGCTTTCACGCTTTCCCCGGGCGCGGGGGACGGAGCCGGCGAGCCACGCGGAGGGTTCTATTCCACGTCCAGCGCGGCGTCGATCTCCTCTTCCGAAACGTCCTGGATCTCGAGACGCTGCAGGATCTTCGACGTTCTCAGGTCAGCTTTGACACTAGCCCGGTGCAGCTTGTACAGGGTGTCTCCGTACCCGCCCTCGACATCGGCCAAGCGTGCCTCGAGCGCGAGGATCCGACGTTCGAGGGTCTGTAATGAAGCCATGCCGGTCATCTCTCCTTACTGACGGTGTCGGCGGTGTGTGACGCCGTCGTCGGCCGCGCAGCAGTCGCAGAGCAGGCTGGCAACCACAGACGCCCGCTGTGTCGGCCGGGGTGGGGTAGACGTCGGCCGCTGTCATGGGCGCAGAGCCTACCGAGGCCGAGTTGGTGTGCAGCGCCAACGCCCGGTGGTGGGCAGGACCACGAGCTGGCGGAAACGCGGCGCCGGTGGGGTGCGCGTTGAGCGGGTAGCCGGGCGGGGCGTGCTGGGTGGCGCCCGCGAGGCGCTGCCCGGACGCGCCGCTGACGGTCGCCCGATGCTCGGCGTCATCAATGCGAGGGCTGGTTCAGAGATCAAGAGCCGCGCGGAGTGCGTTATCGACCGCCTGCTGTTCGTCTGGGCTGATGACGCCAGCTGGTTCGTCGAGACGGGATTTCACTACCTGTTCGATGGTGGTGATGACCGCCCAGCCGTGACCGTCAAGTCGCACGGACAGGAGGGAATCAGGGTCGCGATCGACGACCTGCAGCCCGAGCACCACAGGTAACGGTGACTCGTTGAGCGGATCCGCGGAGACGATCAAGCGCTGTAGCGATTGGCCGGGCCGTTGAAGGACTGGTTTGTAGGGGTAGACGGCCCCCCGACGAAGGAACACTCAGCCAGCCTCGTCGAGTGCAGCGGCAGTCTCAGCCAGCGAGTCTTCGACATGAGTGGGATTGGCCGCGTACCAGCGCGCCATGCTGTTGGCTGCTTCGCGCAGGGCATCAGCTCGAACGAGGCGCTCGAGATAGCCCGACGCGCCCCCACGCGTACGAGCGCCGCACTCGCGAACTCTGGCGGCCACAGGCTGGTCCAGAGAGATCGTTAAGCGCTCACGCTGTGTCATACGCGGGAGAGTACAGGTATGTGTAACGGGATGCACTTGGGTGTCGCATGCTCGCCCGTTGCAGCTGACCACCTGCAACACCAGCGGGCTGCTCCGGAGCACCGGTCGGCCTGGATGGTCGGGCCAGTAGCGACCGATGTATTACAAGAGCTGCGGCTGTTGTAGCTTACGAGTCCCGTCCGTTGTCGCCTCGGAGGTTGCCGGTGGCTGATCAAATCGCCGACCGCGAGGTAGTGCGCCGCCTCGAGCAGGTGGTGGTGGACCGGCTGACGATCTCACCCGTCGTGGTGTTGCACGGCCC
>JBOHHF010000117.1:0-4520 GCA_050700495.1 Pseudonocardiaceae bacterium | reverse complement strand
CCGGCGGCTTTGTGCGAGGAAGAACCGGACCATTTCGGCGGACGCGTCGGGGCCCATCGGGTCGGTGTAGGACCCGACGGGGTTGCCTCCGTACCACGCGTGCCCGCCGCCGTGCACCGTCCAGGACTCGGCGAGGACCGCGCCGTCGACGTCGGTGTGCACGGTCCGGGTGCAGGCGTGGCTGGTCTGCCCGTCGAGGCGCCCGTCGAGGTGTGTTGTGTCCGGCACTGAGGTGTCGGCCGTGGCCAGCCGGGCGGTGATGAGGTTCTCGGCGTTTACCGGGGCGACGATCCCGTCGCGGTCGCCGTGGAACACGATCAATGGCACTTGCCCGCCCGGTGCCGGTGAGCCGCCGGTCCGCATGGCGGTGAACGCTGACGCGACGTCGTGTGCCGCGCCGTAGGCGATCCCGGAATGCACCCCGGCCCCGGTGTAGAGCTCCGGGTAGGTCGCGGTCATCACCGCCGCCATCGCGCCGCCGGCCGAGAGCCCCGCGACGTATACCTGGGCGGGGTTGATCGCGTGGTCGGCCATGACCTGGCGGGTGAGGCCGGCGATGATCGCCGGCTCGCCGGCGCCGGCCTGCTGGTTGGCGGGGGAGAACCAGTTCCAGTAGCCGCCGTTGTTGGCTGCGCCGGACTGTTGCGGGTAGGCGACGAGGAAGGTGTGCTGCTCGGCGAGGTCGTTCATCCGGGTGCCGGCGGCGAAGTCGGTGGCGTCCTGTTTGCCGCCGTGCAGCATGACCACCAGGGGCACCGGCGCCCCGGTGTAGCCGGTGGGGAGGTAGAGGTCGTAGCTGCGGGTCCCGGCCGGCTCGGTATGGCTGAGGTGACGGATCTCGCCGCCGGGTGCGGCGGCTGCCGCGGCCGCACTGGCGCGCGCGGTCCCGCGGCCGGGGGTGGGTAGGTCCCCCAGCAGGCCGGCCAGTCCACCGGGTAGGACTGCGCCCGGCTTCGAGGTCAGCGCGCCCCGGAGCTTGTCGCGCAGCCCGCCGGCGCTCGGCGGGGCGTGCTGCCCCACGGGCGGGGCTGGAGGTGCGGCACCGAGTGTGCGCTGCAGGAGCGCGGACGCCTCCGTCAGCTGCCCTGCGCGGGTGAGCCTCAGAGCTTCGGACATGCCGGCGGTGCGGTGGTCGTCCACGGGAGCCCCTTCGGGGTGTGACGTCGGCGTCAACCGGGCGATCGGCGCCGTATGACGGCAGCAGCTCAGGCGATGGTGCGGGGGGCGAGGGCAACCTTGATCGTCCTCGGCGCCCGGAAGGCGCCAAGGACCTCGGCCGAGGCGATCGTCGCCCACGCGAGCTCGGGAGTGACGTCGTCGGCGACAGTCGCCAGCCCGAGGACACGCAGCTCGACCATCTGGCCCGCGTCACGGAGTTTCTCGAGGTCACGGCGGCTGAGGTGCTGTGTGCCGAGCGTCAGCGTCCGGCGCGCCACCGTGTCGTTCACTGCGGCTGCCCGGCTGTCCAGCTGGCGCCGGATCGCCGTGCGGATGAAGTCCGTGCGGTTGGCGTAAAAGCCCTCATCGACGAGCAGATCGATCTGACCCAGGTCGACCAGTCCCACGTTGATGGTGATCTTTTCACTCTTGTCGACTTCGGCCATGTACCCCTCCCCTCTACCTTCTATGGCTTGTGGCATGACAGCTCATTGGCCGGCCTCGGCATGGAGGACACCGCGGGCGACGGCGGTCAGCAGGGCGTGGTAGTCGCGCTCGGTTTGCTCGGCATAGCTGCGGGCGAACCGGCACATGGCCCGGTCGACCTTGTCGCTGCTGCCGAGGTAGCCGGCGATCATGGAGGCGCCACTGGTGCGGGCATGGCCCTTGGCCAGCAGTAGGCCGCAGATCCCGGCGTAGTCAGCCAGGGCGGACGCGTCGATCCCGTCGACCGTGACGGCGCCCTTCATGTCCCGGAACTGTCGGACGTAGTACTGGTGGTCTCCGACGGTCGTCCATCCCAGCAGCGGGTCGCTGACGGTCTGCAGTGCCTGCTGGTATTCGACCACCCGCTGGCCCTGGTGGGCGTGCCAGGCCGAATCACCGTGCACGAACCGCGCGACGACGGACCGGCGGGCTTGTTTGAGCTGGAGGAACACGACATCGTCGGGGCTGCTGCCCTCACAGAGTGCGATGTAGGCACGCAGACCCACCGAGCCCACCCCGACGACCTTGTGCGCGACGTCGATGATGCTGTATCCGGCCAGGATGTGCGCCCAATGCGGAGCCAGCGTCTGCAGGTAGGAGTCCAGTGCCGCTGCGATCCGGTCGGCCTCGGCAGGGTCCAGGCGGGTGATGAGCGGGGGCTCCTCGACGATGTGGCGGGTGCCGTCGCGTTGTTGGGTAAATCGTGGCAGCGCACGGTCGCTGGTGCGTCGCCGCGCCCGTTGGGCTGCCCGCTTGATCTCCTGGCGCAGCGGCTCCCGGGTAGCGGTCGTCTGCAGCCGGTCGAGGTCAAGCTGCTCATAGGAGCGGGCCAGCAGCGGCTGCTCTGCCAGGTACGCCATGTGCTCCCGGTAGGCGGCGACGCAGCGCGCAGTGGCCTCTGCGCACGCGTGCTCCGGGGAACCGTTGTGCCGGCCCGCGACCCACACGCTGGTCACCAGCCGGCGCAGATCCCACTCCCAGGCTCCCGGGTGCGCCTCGTCGAAGTCGTTGAGGTCGAAGACGAGGTCGCGCTCGGGCGAGGCGTAGAAGCCGAAGTTGCCCAGGTGCGCATCGCCGCAGATAACTGGGGTGATCCCGGTGGACGGCAGCTGGGCGAAGTCCTCGGCCATGATCGCGGCGGCACCGCGGAGGAAGGCGTAGGGGGAGGCGATCATTCGGCCAATCCGGACCGGGATCAGCTGGCCCAGCCGGCCTTCGTGGGTCGCAATGATCTGTTGTACCGGGTCGACGCGGCGGTCGGGCACGCTCCACCCGCCCAGCGCTGATCGAGGTACCCGCTTGCGCAGCGACCGCCCGATGGCGTACCGCTCCCCGCGGGGAGTCGCCGGCTGGCGCAGCGAAACGAACCCCCGGCTGTCGGCCGAGGCGAGGACCACATGCTGGTCGTGAGCTCGTCCGCCGTCGTGGCGCCCCCGTCCGGACGTCATCACGCACACCGGTGGACGAGCTGATGCAGCACGGCGGCCATGCGGGTGGTTCTCCTCACCGGTCGTGTGCACGGTCCGTGATCCGGCGGGCGTCGCGGTGCAGGGATTCTCTCACCGAAGACGGCGGGCAGCGAAAACTTGCCGGCGTTGGTTTCCGGTCCGGTTCGATGGCGTCGGTGGTGGTGCGGAGCGGGGGGATGGTCAGGTTGTACTCGCTGGCCCCTAGCGCTGGAGGTCCGGTGTGGCGGCGAGCCGGTGACGAGCAGCGGTCGGGCCTGCGAGCCGGGTCGGAGGCGCTGATGGTCGGTGTTGGACATCGCCCGCTGCGCTGTCCCCCGCCTCGTCGCGGCTTCGATGCATTCCGCAGACATTCGGCTCACGGTACGGCCGATCAACTCGAGGTGGTTGCCTTCGTCGTGCCGGTACTGGGCGCTCGGTAGGTTGGTTTCGTCATCTCGTTCGAGGCGGTCTCGATGGGGAAGGTGCACTCGTAGCCGTGGAATGGGTGCGGCTCCAGCTCGATCTGAAGTGTTCGACGATGCCCAGTTTGTGCCCTACCTGCGAAGGTGCCAGCAGTCCGGGATCGACTTCACCACCATGGCCGACCTCGGTGACACAGCCGAGTGTCGGCGAGGGCTCTATGAGCTGAACAAGACGTGCGCCGCCGACATCCCCGAGCGCGGCGAGTTCTACACATTCGATGAGTATCTCAACGACCGGATCGAGACCTCTACCTACAACCCACTGGGCGTCGTCCTCGCGGTGTACTCCGGAGTGTGGGTCGGAATGGCCACAACGTCACTGCGGCACGCCGAGGGCTACGCCTTCAGCGAGATGACCGGCGTCCTACCGAGCCACCGTGGTCAGGGAATCTCCCTAGCCATGAAGTTCCTGGCCATCGGATTCGCCCGCTCCTCCGGCATGCGGTGGCTCCGGACCTTCCATCGCCCTTGCAACGCAGCCGCCATCGGCATGAACCGGCGGTTGGGGTTTGTCAACGACGATCGGCTGCCCTGATCAATCTGATATCGCAGCGATACCGGCCCGGATAGTGATCGCTGACTGGTGTAGGTGTCATGACGCGCACTGGTGATCGGCGAGGGCTTGGTCGATCGCATGCCAGGAGATTCGGGCGAGCAAGGGGTTGCTGACCCGGTAGTAGGGCAGGGCGATGAGCCCGACGGACAGTGCCCAGCCGCAGCCTGGATGTCGCCGTGGATCCACCCGGGCGGGCCGTGCCACGCTGGTGCTCGCAGGGCAGCTCCCCACGTCGCGGTCGCCGCACTGGCGTCGATTGTGCCGTTCAGAGCGGCGATCGCGGCACGGGTGGAGGAATCGCGCGTGGCCAGCGGCACGCCCCGGGGATGCGGGGTAGTCGCACGGCCATGTCCTCGCCGAGCCGGTAGATCGCGTTGTCGGTGCCCGCGG
>JBOHHF010000116.1:0-3928 GCA_050700495.1 Pseudonocardiaceae bacterium | reverse complement strand
GTGCCCTGGTGGGCCTTGGCGGCCATCGAGTCCGCCGCAGGCGCCTTCGAGTCCCAAGCACGCGACTACGAAACGGCCGAAACCAGCGAGGATACATGACCAGAGACAAGACCACCGAAGCCGCGATGCCCCGTGGTCGGTGGAGGCATGCCATGGCCATTGAGGCACTGCGACTGCGACCGGCTCAAGGCCGGTGGGGCGATGTTGAGGGCGCCCAGATTTCCCTGTTTTGCTGGGTGGAGCAGGTGATGGAAGACCCGGAGCCTGGAGTGTTGCCCTCCCGGTTGTATGCGCGGGGCCAGGTTGTCGGCCGGGGCCTCGATTCGCTCTATGTGTGCTTTTCCAGCGACAATGCGCTGGTCAGTTTGCCACCGCGGTTGCTGCGCCTGCTCTCCGACGCGCCAGCGAGTGACCCTGCACCCGTGATTATCCCCCTTGTTGTTGATCGGGAGGGTGCATGAGTAACAAAGGTGGGTTTACACCCGGCACGGCGCCGACTGGGTGGGTATTCTTGGATCGTCGCCGTGCAGAAGGATTCACTATTCGGTGGAAAAGAGGTGATCGGGTGGCGCATGTGCTCAGTGGTCAGCGGCTTGGCGATCACGGGATGACTGAGGTGCTGGGCGCGATCCCGGTCGTGCCGGTGGGGTGGACTGATCTGGCAGAGTTACGGATGCTCGGGCAACGGTGGATGCGAGCGAGAAGTGCTTGAACACAAAGAAGTACGAAAACGTCCCCAACACGAGATCAGCCCCGAAGATTCGCCTCCTGGACAGACTGTGTGGCCCAAAGATGAATTTGCCTCGCAGAGTTCGTGTTAAGGGAATGCAGGGAGTCGATGCCACCGTGGTCGTGACAGTGGTGCACGACACGGTATGGCTGTCGATCTCACCACCGTTCACCTGGGAAGCGATCATGGAGCCGGGGAAAGTCGATGATGTCATATCTGTGCTGGAGCTGGCGCGAGATGACACCATGAAGATGGCGGCGGGCGATGGGAGTGCATTCAGTGGGCGCACGGCGGTTGTCCGGGCGATCACGAGCGACGGTGGTGATAGTCAGTGACCAGATGGTGAGGCGGGAGGGTGGGAGGTGGGGTGCGCTGGTCGAGCTAGCGCATCGGCTGTGGCCGCGCTCGCGCTGGGCGCGACGGGTTCGTCTGACGTGGCAGACCTGTCGGCGGTGTCGGGGTAGGTCGTATCTACCGGCTGACCGGCTCTGCGGTGGGTGCCGCAGCCTGCAATAACACAACATCACAGAAAGGAATTCAACGCACCAGGGGTGGTGCGGCAATGCCGCACGTCCTCATACAAAGAAGCAACGACGTACGCGCAGAAGCGGATTTCTCGGCTACCAACCTTGTCCGCTTCTGCGCTGTCCACCCGAATCAGGAGTGAACAGTAATGAGGATACGCAGATCCACTGGGACGGGCGCAAGCCCCCTACCCGGTCTGAATGCCAACCGCACCGAACAAACACCTCCCGCGATCGCCGTGGTGACGGTCGGGGGTGGTCGGTGATGGATGCGCAGCTGATTGCCCTGGTGATTGCCGGTCTCGGCGGGCTGGGTGTGCTGGTGTGGGTGCTGGCCAAACTCGGTAAGGCCCTGATCAGCATCGCGGAGGCCCTCGCCGCTGCGGCGGTGGTGGTCCTCGCCCTGCGGTTGATGATCAAGGCCGTGGTCTGGGCGTTGCGTCAGGTGGTCGTGCACTGGCGGACCAGCCTGACCGTGGTGGCGCTGTTGGCGTGGTGGCACTGGTGGGGCTGGGCCTCGCTGGCGGTCACCGTAGGTGTGGTGATGGGGGGGCTCACCGGATGGCGACTGATCAGCTTGGTTTCCTTTGATGCGTGGGCGGGTCGGCATCTGCGCTCGTGGTGGCTGCGCTGGCGGTTGTACGCACCCAAGCTGCCCCCGTGGCTGCACGCTTGCGGTCTGGGCATCACGCAGGACGTGGCGCCGGTCGTGGTGGCACTCACCCCGTTGGGGCGCACCCTGGGCCGGAGCCAGCGTCGGGGTCGGGTGCGGGCCGAGCTACCGGCGGTGCTGGGAGTGCGCTCGGGCGCGTCGTGGGATGAGATCCGCGTCCGGCTGGTGCCCGGCCAGAAACCCGAGGACTTCGACGAAGCCACCCGGGCGTTGGCCTCAGCCCGGGGAGTGGCGCGTTGCCAGGTCCGGGAACTGACCCCGAACGTGGTCTCGATCGATTTCCAGCGCCGCAACCTGCTCACCGACCCGGTGACCTGCCCCGATCTGACCACCCTGGCCAACATTCAGGGCGGGGCGGTGGATCTGCGGCGGGTGTGGTCGGGGCGTACCGAGTACGGCCAGGACTGGCTTGTTCCGTTGGCCGGGGGTCACACGCTGGTGGCGGGGGCAACGGGGGCGGGCAAGAACTCGGTGTTCTGATCATCACCTCTTAACGACCTGCGCTGATACGGCTTGTCGTCGGCTGAGCTGGCCTAACGCTTGCGGGCGGTTGTCAGTGGTCGCGGCTGTTTATCGCTCTGGTGCGGCGTATAGACGGCATGAGCCCGGGTGGTCCCGGTGAGTCTCTCGAACGCTGGCCTGGACTCCCGACCGCCCACGACTGTCCTAAATGCCGGGATTGGCTCGGATGTGCCCGGGTTGCCGGGGCGGGCCGAAGGCAGGAGCCCCGGCGCGGCCGAAGGCCGCTCCGAGCAGTTCTCCACGGCGGTGTCGGATGGCGGTGGGTTCGGGCTTGTTCCATGTGCCATAACTGTCCGCGATGACGACCGGTTGGCCGGGTGGGGCATCGGCGGGCTGTGGCGGCCGGCGTTCCCGGGGCCGGAGTTGGTGGGCGCTGCTGCCGATGTGCTGCCGCACGTCCGGGAACACGGCGGCCGGGATGTGGTGGTGGGCGAGGGCCCGCGCTGGGAGGTGGTGGTCAGCCCGGGTGTGCTCCGGGTCCGGACCCGGAGCTACGCCAAGGCCGCGCGCACGCGGGAGCGGCAGGTCCGGCAGCACCGCGCGGACGTGACCACGGCCGCGTCCTACCTCGTTGAGGGCCGGGAGGTACCTGAACTGCTCCCGACCAGAGGCACGATCGTCGCGTGGAGCCCGAAGTCCCGCGCCCGGCTCGTCGCCCGGCTCGCGGATCTGGATTACAACCGTCTGTACGGGCGCTACCGCACCTGCACCGCCTGCGGCACCGACTACCACCCCGGCCAGGAGGTGTGCTCGGTGTGCGCCGGCAGTGGATCGGTACTGACCGACCGCAGCGGCCGTCTCCCGGCGATGGTCACGCTGACCTACCCGGGTGACTGGGTGGCGGTGGCCCCCACTGCTGAGGCCACCGCCGAGCATTTCGCGCTGCTGTGCAAGCGCTACCGGCGGGCGTGGGGTGAGCCACTGATCGGCCCGTGGAAGAAGGAGTTCCAGGCCCGTGGGGCGCCGCATTTTCACCTGTCGACCACGCCCCCGATGGGCTTCACCACGATGATCGACCCGCTGACCGGTGGGAGGGTTGAGGTCGACTTCCGCCGTTGGCTGTCGATCACCTGGGCTGAGGTGGTAGCGCATCCGGATCCGGAGGAGTACCGCAAGCACCGGCTGGCGGGGACGGGGGTGGACTACGTCGAGGGGGTCAAGTGCACGGATCCGCGGCGGATGGCGGTGTACTTTGCGAAGTACGGCACCGCGGGCAGCAAGGAGTACCAGCACCGGGTCCCCACGGAGTGGATCACCAGTTACCTGGTGTGCGAGGACTGCGGGCGGGACTATGACCGGGCATGGGATGAGTGCCCGGAGTGCGGTTGCCTGGAGGCGGAGCTTGTCGAGACGGGTAGCGCGGGCCGGTTTTGGGGTTATCGGGGTCTTCGGCCGGTGCTGGCGGTGCGGCAGGTCAGCCCCCAGGCCGGGATCGCGGCGGGTCGGGTGCTGCGCCGCTGGTACCGCGCCAAGGGGCTG
>JBOHHF010000115.1:0-9750 GCA_050700495.1 Pseudonocardiaceae bacterium | reverse complement strand
TCGTTCCCCAGGTCGCGAAAACGGCCGAAAGGTACAGCCGGCAAGGGCCAGATCGGTTCTTGAGGACCCAATCGAACGGCCCCACCCGGCATGAACAGGTGGGGCCGTTCGGTGTTCTGCGGTCAGTCGGACTCGCCGGCCTTCACCCAGCGGTGAACGCGACCCACTCGGCCGCGGTGAACATCAGGGCTGGGCCGGCCGGGCGACCACCGATTGGTCGTCGATAATGTGGCCGCCGACCGCGTACTCCTGGTAGGCCTCGTCAGCCAGCAGTTGATCAGGGGCATGCGCCCAGTGCACACGGCCCCGGCGGTCGACCGGACGGTCCCGCTGCCGGTGGGCACGAAGGTGGTGCGCAACCCCGTTGAGCCATGCTCGTGCTGCGGTGACCCTTTCGGACTCGCCAACGCCAACCGCCGTCCCCGTCCTCCGTTATTCGACACGGTGATGTGTCACGCCAAGGCAGTGGGCTCCCGCGGCTGCTTCTCAGTGCGCTGGGACTCCGGGACCTGGGAAGCGAGTCTCGATGTCTCCGACGTCACCGCCGTGTCACAGCAGGCCACCGTGGCCGCCCTCCCCCGGTCAACGCACACCAGGCGGGCGGCCAGCTGAGGGCACTCACGGTGCGGGCGCTGATCATGAGCAAGGGCAAACACCGAAGGCCGAGCCTGCGGCACGGCTCACCCGCCGCCAGCCACCCCTCGGCGTGCGGGCCACGATCGCCTGCGTGGACCTGCGCACCAACCTCACACACCTACTGACCCCCGATGCCGCCGCAGCGGGTCGGGTACGGGCAGGGCGCTACGTCGCTTTATGCGGAGCCGAGGTGATCCCTGCGGCCATGACCGAATCTGGGCAAGGCGACTGCCAGCCGTGTCACGCCGCGGCAATCCCCGCGCAGAGATCGCGGAACACTCCCCGATGAGCAGCTGGTACCACCCGCCCCCTCAAGCCCCGGCCGGCTGTCGGTTGAGAGCTACGTGAGAAGGTCGGGTTCGTCGGAGCGCTGTAGCTACTCGATGAACTCACCAGATATATAGGATCATGATCAGCAGGGCGGTCAGCGCTGCCGACAGCAGCAGCGAGACGAGGCAGCCTAATCGGTTCGAGTAGAACAGGAACATCTGTCGCTTCCTTGCCGGGGCCGTTGTCGGGGTTTATTCAGCTGGGATCCCGGCGACAACGCCTTCGTCGTGCAAGCTTCCGATCTCCGCGGCGGACAGGCCCAGGATCCCGGCGAGGATCTCGTCGGTGTGCTGGCCGAGCAGGGGCGCTGCCGCGGGCCGTAACCGGTCCACAGCGGAGAAGTCGAGCGGCGAGCCGGGCATGAGGTAGGTACCGATGCCGGGCTGATCGACCGCGGCGAACATCGGGTTAAGGGGTGAACAGCGTGGATCGGTCGTGATCAACTCAGCAAAGGTCTGGTACGGGCCCCAGCACACCTCGTGCCGGTCAAAAACCGTGCGAACCTCGCGCAGCGTGCGACTCTTGACCCATGGCTCGATGAGTGCACCAATCACCTGCCGCGCGGCGAACCGGTCGCCCTCCTTCTCCAAGTCGACCCCGAGCAGCTTCTCGACCTGGACGCAAGCGTCACCGATCCCGACCGCGGCCACCAAGCTGTGCCACTGCCGCGCGGTCAGGCCGACCACCATGACCCGCTTACCGTCCTTGGTGGCGAAGTCGCGCCCGAATGCTCCGTACAGGTAGTTGCCGTACTTCGGCCGTTCGTGTTTGTTGATCTGTACTTCGGCGATCTTGCCGAGGTGCCCGACCATGGCGAACGCCACATCAGACAGCGCAAGCCGGACGAACTGGCCGACCCCGTCGAGCCGACGCTTGCGCTCTGCGGCCAGCAAGCCGGTCGCGGCCAGCGTTCCGGTGATCGCGTCCCAGGCCGGCAGCAGGTGATTGAACGGGTCAGACAGGTTGCTGGGGCCGGTTGCCCAGGGGAAGCCGGTGGCGGGGTTGACCGTGTAGTCGACCGCGGACGAGCCGTCGGAATTGCCGACGATGTTGACCATGATCAGGTCAGGGCGCCGGGACGTGAGCTTGTTGAAGTCCAGCCAGCCCGCGGCTGGAAAATTCGTCAGGAACAGCCCGGCGTCATCACCGGGCGCTGTGATCAGGTCGGTGAGCAGCTCTTTGCCACGGGGTGATCGCAGGTCGACGGCGATCGAGCGCTTGCCCTTGTTGAGTCCCGCCCAGAACAGACTCTTGCCGTCTTCGGTGACCGGCCAGCGAGTGGCGTCCAGTCCGCCGCCGATCGGATCGAACCGGATCACGTCGGCGCCGAGCTGAGCCAGGGTCATCCCGCCCAGCGGTGCCGCCACGAAGGCCGAACCCTCCACCACCCGCATCCCCGCCAGGATCCCGGTCATCCCGCACCTCGCTTACTCGCGAATTCGATCAACAGGCGAGCGCTACGAATCGCCAGTCGAGCACCGGCTGCTGCGCCGCCGTCTGATCCCCAGCGTCCTCCGCCGGGCAGCCGTGCACCACCGCCCGCAGATCGATCAGCTGGTAACCGTCACGTTGGCGGACGGCCTCGACGTGCAGCTCGGTGCGCAGCACGTCGCCCTCGAACACGGGGCCGGTGTGGTCGCAACTGCGCCACGCGACGATCGTGACGAGGTCGGGCAGCGCCCGGGTGGTGTGCGCCCCGGCGATCGAGATGGTGTGCCCGCCGTAGACCAGTCGACGCCCGTACGCCGACGCGCCGGGATCAGTGTGCGTGGCAGCGAGGTTGAGGGTGGCTCTAGCCAGCTCGGGAGCACCGGTCACGGTGTCGCGCACCTCGATGTCGTACACCGTGCCGGGTTCGGTCACGGTGGGTCGGAACGCACCGAGCTGCCAGCCCCACGGCAGGTCGTCGACGGGTTCCGCGTCGGCGGGGATGTCGTCGAAGCTGTCGGCGTGTCCGGTGTTGGCGTCAGGGTCACGCAGCGGCAGCATCGGGCAGCGCCAGAAGTCGAGCACGGGCTGCTCGCGCTGGTTGCGGACCTGCACCCGCAGCACGGCCAGCCCGGTTGCCGGGCGCCCCGGTTTGGGGCGGTTCTGTCGCAGTGCGACGACCTCGGTACGGGTGCGCAGCGTGTCACCGAGGTGCACCGGGCGCAGCAGGCGCAGACCACGGTAGAACAAGTTGCCGCGGACCCGCTGCGACGGCGACGTGGTCTGCCCGATCGCGACGTGGCAGACCAGGGTGGGGTGGACGAATGGCTCAGCGCGACCGGTGACCGTCGCGGACAGCTCGTGGTCCAGCGGCAGCCGGAGCCGGTCACCGGACAGCGCCTGGTGCTGCACAGCGTGGCCCGAAGTCAGCGTCAGCCCCGGTGCATCGGCGAAGACCTGTCCCCGCGCCAGGTCCTCGAAGTACGGCCCGCCGACCTGCACCCGGTTGTCCGCCATCGTGACCAGATCGTACGGCCGCCGCCGGTCGACGTCGATCACTAGGCCGTTCCGTCGCTGGGAACTGCGGCGATCGGCTGCGAACCGGACGGCGACCAGGCGGCGAACACCTAGTGAGGCGGGGGTGGTCTCCGGCTCGCTGGCCCAGGAAGGGAACCGCGCATTATGATCAACAAGGCGGTGGGAATCGGCTTTGGCGCGATCTACGTGTTGGTAGGCCTGCTGGGATTCTTTGTCACCGGAATCAGCGGCTTCGCCAGTACCGATGGTGGGCTGCTACTCGGTCTTTTCATGGTCAACCCGCTGCACAACATCGTGCACGTGCTCGTCGGAGCCCTGCTGATCATCGGCGGATTTGCCTCGATCACGAGTAACAGACGGATCAACACCACCGTCGGTGCGGTGTACTTGCTCGTGTTCATCCTGGGTCTGGTGGTGCAGGGCTCGACGGCGAACATCCTTGCGCTGAACACGGTAGACCATGGGCTGCACCTGGCCAGCGCACTACTGCTGGCGGGCGTCGGACTTGGCGCCGACCGCTCCTCAGCGCGGGCCGCGGCCAGTTAGCTAGGTAATGACGCCTCGCTCAGGCCCGGTGCACGTCGGCCTGGGCCACGCTGGCATCGTCTGGTTCGGCTGGTTCGGCCACAACCGCGCGGCGGCGGGCCCGCAGTTCCAGCACGGCCACGAGCAGTGCCAGGCACACGAACCCCGTCGCGGTGAGCAGTGCCGCGGCGATCGCGCTCTGGTAGCGGCCGCTGTGGGACAGCATGCTGTAGAACACCGCCGCCAGCGCCGCCGTTCCGATCGCTGATCCGATCCGCTGGCCAGTCTGCAGCGCTCCGGCCGCCGCCCCGCCCATCGAGGGTGGCACGCTCTCCAGGGTCAGCGTGACGTTCGGCGAGATCACCGCACCACCGCCGAAACCTGCGACAAGCAGCGGAAACGCTACAATCCACCCCGCCTGCGCAGCAGGTAGGGCATACAGCACCAGGGCGGTGGTAGCCAAACCGACGACGACAGCGCCCAGCCCGATCACCGTCAACCAGCGGTTGTACCTGCCCACCAGCCGCCCGGCTACCACAGCTGACACCGCCGATCCGAGTGCGAACGGCGTCACCGCGAGCCCCGACTGCAGCGGCGTGAAACCCAAGCCGTTCTGGAAGTACAGCGCGAACACCAGCCAGATCCCACTGAAGCCGACGAAGTACACCAGCCCCAGCGCAGCTCCCGCCGGATAGCCCGGCGTGGCGAACAGCAGCCGGGTGTCCAGCAACGGCGCCCGGTCACGCCGCACCATCCGCTGCTCCCAGCGCAGGAACAGCGCGACCAGCACCGGCGCCAGGCCGAACAGCCACCACAGCCGGCTCAGCCCACCGCTCGCGATTTGCACCAGCGGCAGCAGCAAGCACAGCACACCGGCACCGAGCAGCACCGCTCCGACGGCATCGATCTGGCGTATCACCCGCTGCCCGGCGCGTTGCCGGGACGGCACCAGGCGCGCCGCCGCCACCAACGCAATCAGCCCGATCGGGACGTTGACATAGAAAACCCATCGCCAGCCCTCCGGCCCGCTGGCCGCGGTGAGGATCACACCGCCGAGCACCGGGCCGACCGCGGTGGACAGCCCCACCGTGGCACCGAAGATGCCGAACGCCCTGCCCCGCTCCGGGCCGCGGAACAGCACCTGGATCAGGCCTGAGTTCTGCGGGGTGAGCATCCCAGCGGCAACGCCCTGCAACAGCCGGGCCGCGACCAGCAACTCCGCGTTGGGTGCCGCCCCGCATATCGCGCTGGTGAGCACGAACCCGGTCAGAGCGACAAGGAACATCCGCCGCCGGCCCAGAGCGTCGCCCAACCGCCCGCCGGCCACCAGCACCAGCCCGAAGGCCAGTGCGTATCCGGACACCACCCACTGCATCTCGGCTACCGAGGCGCCCAGACTCTGCGCGATGGAGGGCAGCGCGACGTTGACGATGCTGACGTCCAGCAGGCTCATGAAACCCGCCAGTTGCGTGACCGCGAGAGCTCGCCACCGATGCGGGTAAGTGGGCTGGTCGGCCTCGGACCGGGTGTTCACCAGCCCATCCTTATTCACCATCGCCGCCGAGACTTCCCGGTACGCTTCGAGCCGTGAGAGTGCGCGGGTGACCTACAGCCGCACCACAGCTGATGAGGTGTGCCAGGCGTTCGCCGCAGGCGATAGGCTCGACCTCGCCGGTGCCGAGGTGCCCGCTGCCCTGCTTGTCGGGCTGCTCGCCGGCGCGCCGTTACAGGCCGAAGGCCGGATTCCCGCGCTGCGATTGGCCGGTGCGGTGATTCGCGGCCCGCTGGAGCTGCCCGGAGCGACGGTTCCCGCGTTGGTCGAACTCACCGGCTGCGCCTTTGATGAACCGATCGACCTGTACGCCGCGGAGCTCACCGGCTGGCGCCTTGCCCGCTGCACACTGCCCGGCCTGCAGGCAGCCAACCTGCGGGTGCGCAGCGAGCTGGCACTGGAGGATTGCACGGTGACGGGGCCGGTCGTGCTGCCCGACGCCCGGATCGAAGGGCCGCTGCGGCTGATCGGCACGCGCCTGGATACCGCCGGTTGTCACGCCCTGGTCGGGGTGCGGCTGATGATCTCCGGCGTCCTCGACGCCCGGGGGTTGCGTGCCAACGGTGAGATGCAGCTATCCGGCGCACGGATAGACGGCAACATCGACCTGCGGGGCGCACGGTTGGCCCATCGCGATGGCGACGCGCTGGAAGCCTCGGGGGTACAGGTCGGCGGCAACCTGCGCTGCGATCGAGGGTTCACCGCGCAGGGCCGCGTAGTGCTGGCCGGCGCTTCGGTGGTGGGCGATGCGGTGTTCTCCGGCGCGACGTTGCAGGGCAGCACCGATCCGGACGAACCCGCGGTGCTGGTGCTGCCGCGTGGTAGCGCTGATCCCAGCGCCGCGCTGGTGGCCGATCGCATCGTGGTGAACGGCAACCTGTTGCTCGACGCAGGTTTCACCGCCGCCGGCAGTGTCCGGGTGACGAATGCTCAGATTGGCGGCTACCTGCAGCTCTCCGGCGCGACACTGGGCCGGCCGGTCGAGCCCGGCATCGCCAACGGTGATCACTCGCGACTCGTGCCGGTGGCGCTGGCAGCCGACGGTATCAAGGTGCACGGTGACCTGGAAGCGCGCCGGGCCCGGACTGCAACGGGTGACTTCGGTCCGCTGCAGGCGTATGGGCAGGTGCGGTTGGTCGGCGCGCAGGTGCACGGCAGCGCCAGCCTCACCGGTGCGCGGTTGCATGGTCCGGGACTCGACGTGCTCTTCGCCGACCGGCTGCGAGTCGGTGGGTCGCTGTTTCTACGCGGGATGGTGGCATCCGGCTCCATCCGGCTCCACCATGCCGACATCGGATCCACCCTGGATTGCACCGCTGCGCGGCTCGGCGCGCCGCGGTGCCGACCGGACGGCTCGATCAAGCCGTCGCTCGACGCCCGGGCCGCCACGATCGGCAAGGACATCTACGCCAGCCGCGGGTTCACCGCCACCGGGGGCGTGCGGCTCAGCCTCGCCGAAGTGTCGAAGTCGGCGAGCTTCGACGGCGCCCGGCTCGGCGGACCCGGTGCGGGTGTCTGGGCGCTGGGCGCCCGGGGACTGACCTGCCAGGAACTGAGGCTGCGTTTCGCCGAGCCGCCGCGCGGCGACGTCAACCTGGCTGGTGTGATGGCCGGCTCGGTCTTCGACAACGGGCACCTATGGGCCGCCGACGGGGAGGTCGACGTCGAGGACTTCCGGTATCAGTCGCTCACTGCCTCACCCGAGGTGGACGTCACCACCCGGCTGCGCTGGTTGCGCACCGTGTTGCGCCGCTACGACCCTGATCCTTACGACCACCTCGCCACGAGCTACCGCGACAGCGGCCACGACGACCGCGCCGATACAGTGCTGCTGGCCAAGCAGCGTCACCGGCACACCGTGCACGGACGGGCCGGCCGGGTCTGGGGATGGCTTCAGGAGTGGACCGTCGGCTACGGCTACCGGCCTTGGCGGGCGGCTTGGTGGCTCATGGTGTGCTGGCTGCTCGGATCGCTGTGGTTCACCTACCACCAGCTACCCGGGCTTGACAGCGGCCAGGACCCCTCGTGGCAGCCGGTGATCTACGGGATGGACCTGCTGGTCCCGGTGGTGAACCTGGGGCAGGACGGGCTGTGGCGAACCTCCGGGGCATCGGCCTGGGTGGCAGGCGCCCTGACGGCGATCGGCTGGCTGTTGCTGACCACGGCCGCTGCGGGAGCGACCCGGATCCTCACCCGTCGCTGATCCGCAGCACCCGCGCAGAGAGATAGGGTAACCCGGCCGGTGTGTCCGACCGCACAGAGCCGGCACTAGCACCACGTGCACCCAAACGGCTCAACCGTCCTGCTGCTGCCCGCGGACCACCCGCTGGCCGGCCAGGTGGAACTTGCTGCCCGCGGCGAAGTGTCGGCCATGCTCGAGCTCACCGACACCGCGCCAGTGGCGTTACGTCGACCGGTCCGCGGTCTGCTCTGGATCACCGGCTGGCTGCGCGTGCTGTTCCCCCAGCAGGTGCGGCGAGCCGCCATCGCGGTGGCCGCGCACCACTGCGACCACCGGCTGCTCGACGTCGGCTACGGATCCAGGCTGCTCTGGCTGCACCCGATCTTCGCGGTGCTCTCCGGCACATCTTCGCGCTGCCACCCAGAGGGGCGCCCGCGTCCACTCGCTTAGCATGGACCGGTTTGGCATACGGCTACGGATCGAGGACCGCACTCTGCACGGAGTTGGGCAGGGTGTAGGCGGTTGTCCTCGACGGTGTCGTGGAGCAGCGCCGCACAGACGATCTCAGGGCTCATGCCAAGCTCGGCGACAATCGTGGCGACCGCAACCGGGTGGGTGATGTAGGGGTCACCAGACCTGCGCCGCTGGCCACGATGCGCATGGGCGGCCACCGCGTACTTCACGCTCAAGCGGCCGGGTATCTGTCCCAGGATGTGCCACGCTCACGGTCTTCAGCAGCGTAGTCATCTGCTCCCCCGGCTTCGGGGTGGACAGTGTGCGCGTTCTTGTCTGTCGGTGCCTCATGCCTGTGCTCCACCTGCATTGGGCTATGCAAGGTTCCAGCCCAGATTGGACTGCGTGCGTGGCCGGTAGGCCCGGGGCAGGGCATCGCGAGCCTAATGAGAGCTACCGGGTCGGTCATTGCGCCGTCCGGTGTAAGCCGGTAGAACCGACGGCGTGGGCGCCTAGCCGCTTCATGCGCCGCCGGGTCCTCCCACGCACTGTCCACCCAGCCAACTTGCTCAAGCCGAGCGAGGATCGGATAGATCGTGCCCGAGGGCAGCCCCACCAGGTCACACAGCTCAAGGCCGTAACGCTCTTTACTGGGCTCGTCCAGCAGCGCCCGCAGCACCAGCTGCGTCTGCAAAGTCATCCGCAGGACAGGCATGCCTATAGGCTATATAGCCTATATATGAGATATCCAGGCTTGACCGGGCTCTGAGCACGCCGAACCCGGGAGCGTCGAGCTCCGCCCACCGAGTACCGACAAGCGGCGGACCTAAGCGAAGCAGCAGCACTGAACGGCTATACTCAGAGTATGGCCAAGGTGATGGTGTCGTTGCCTGACGACGTGCTGGAGCAGGTGGACGCAGAGGCGCGGCGGCGCTCGACGAGCCGGAGCGCGTTGCTGACGCTCGCCGCGCGGCGAGAGCTTGAGCGACGGGATCCCACCGCAGTCCAGGCGGCGATCACCCGATCCCGGGAGCGGTTTCTTCGCACCGCGGGAGCGTTCGAGTCCGCGGACCTGGTGCGCGCCGACCGCGACGCCCGCTCGTGACCGTCGTCGTTGATACGTCCGTCATCGTGAAGTGGTTCCACACCGAGAACGAAACCGAGGTCGATGAGTCCCGAACCATCCTTACCGCACACCGCGACGAGATCCTGACCGCCCATATCCTGGACCTCGGCATCTACGAGTTCGGAAACGTGCTGCTCCGTGCACTGCACTGGTCCGCCGACGATACGGCCGACCAGATCGACGACCTGCTGGTGATCTGTGGCCCACCGCTGGCGCCCACGCCGCAGTGGCGACGCGATGCGGCAACACTCGCTCACCAACACAAGTTGACTTTTTACGACGCCCTGTTCGTCGCAGCCGCACGGGCACTCGACGCGCCGCTAGTCAGCATGGATCGCCAACTACTCGCCGCAGACGATCCTGCTGGCTAATTCGGTTGAGTGTTGATCGCAGGTCGGCGTGGTTCCTGCTTGTTGACCTTGTGTGTGTTCATGATCGTTCGCGGTCGAGTCTTGTCGTCCCGCGGCCGTGGATGGAGCA
>JBOHHF010000114.1:0-5836 GCA_050700495.1 Pseudonocardiaceae bacterium | reverse complement strand
TGGTTCAAGAAGGACGTGCTCGGGTTTGAGGTCGCCGTAGATCACCACCGGCGCAGCGGTGGGGCGTAGCAGCGACGACAGCACGCTGCGCAACCCGGTCAGCGAGTCCTGGATCTCGCGACGTTCCGTAGGTCCTGCCCATCCATCACCCAGCCCGGTGAGGTAATCCTGGGCGCGGCGCGGGCTGAGAAATTTTCGGGCATAGGTTCCCGCGATAGAGCTGTGTGGCCTGCTCAACATGACGGCGCCGAGCGCAGGGTCGGCATCACATGCGCATTGCAGGCGCCTCGCGGTGTCGGCCACCTGGGTGAGCAATTTTCCAGGGTGCTGGCTGCCGCGGAGCAGTTTGGTCGACAAGCTGGATGCCGCAACCGCGACCGTGATAAGCACCCCGGCCTCGTAGGTGATGATCTGCGGGACCCGCAGCGGCAGTGCGCCGCGACGGGCGGTAGTGGCCAGCGCTCTGAGCTGCGCGTGTTCCTGGGCCAGCAGCCCCTGAGGATCAGCTACGTATGCCCGCTGGCTGGTCTCCACCTGCGGCCACGTTCCGCGTAGGCCGCGCACCACCGACACCAGGGACGTCCCGAGCAGCGAGTACTTCGCCACAAAGGACCGTTCACCGACTCGCAGAAATGTGACGTAATTCGTCACCGAGGGAAGATACGGGCCGACTTGCACCCTCTCACCCGCCCACAGTCGCGTAGCCACCATCTCCACCGCGGTCCTGGCATGGTGCAGGACCCTGCCAGGAGATACAGCCGTGTCCATGCCCGAGGCCGTTGTGATCGGTCGAGCGATCATCGCGGTCCTCCCGATTTCCTCATGCGGCTGTTAAGCCCGCGCGGATTGCACTTCCTGGATGGGGTTTTCTGGTTGGTCTAGCCACACTCGTTGATGAGCGGCTGTGACAGTGACGCCGTAGCGGTCGCGGCGTGGCCGCCCGGATTGCAGCCACCAGGTGTAGCCGGTGACGGCTTCCTCCCAGAGCCGGCGTGCTCCGGCTTGCCGGACCACGGTGCCATTCACTGAGGCCCAGGCATCGGGCGCCAGCAGCCACAGCGTTTCCAGGTAGCCGTCGGGGCCCATTTCCCAGGTCAACCGGCAGCCGGGGACATGCAGGCCGATGCCGAACCGGGCGTCCTCGCCGAGGAAGTCAGCAAGGTCGACGTCGGTTCGGGACCGATCGGAGATTGCGTCGAAGTCAGCAGGCTCATCGGGAATCACCGGTCGTTGTTTCCGGAGCAGCATGAACGTGGCCCAATCGACGATGCGGCCCGCAGCCTGGTCGCCGTTGTCGTCGACAACCAGGCGGAGCAGAGCACTGTTTTCGAAGGTGGTTCCCCACGGGGTGAGGATGACGCCGCCCGGCTGGGTCTGCGCCACCCACTCATGGGGCACGGTCCACACCGAGCAGGTCGCGATCACGCGGTCGTAGGGAGCAGCAGGGGCGTAGCCGTCGGCTCCCTCGCTGGTGACGACCAACGGCGCCCGGCTGACCCCCGCGAGGTTGCGGCGCGCGGTATCTGCCACCGACGGGTCTACCTCGATGCTGACCACCTGGTCATCGCCGAGTCGATGAGACAGCAGGCTTGCACTCCACCCAGTGCCGGTGCCGATCTCCAGCACCCGGTGCCCTGGGTGCACGTCGAGATGGGACAGCATGGTGAAGACGACGGTGGGCATTGAGCAGGAACTGCTGATCGGGTAGCCGTGCTCGGAACACTCCGCGCCGTCATGGAGTTGGGTGATGACCGAGTCGTCGCTGTAGGCGTAGGCGAGCCAGCCGTCGGGGTCGGTAGCGCGGTCGAGTGGCTCCCCGACTGCTCGCCAGACGCGGTCGGGGACGAACAGGTGTCGGGGGTTGGCCTCGTAGGCGGCCCGCCAGTCGGCAGGTAGCCGGTCGCTCAGCCGGACAGCCAGTTCCTGCTGCGCTTCGATCACTTGTCGTTTTCGTCCTCACGCCCGCTGTCACCGCGACTGCTACCGCCGCTGTGCTTGCCGTCGTCCTCATCTTTCGGTCGAACGATCTTCGACTGGTCCACCTGGTCCCGCGGCCTACCGCCGTCGCGAGCCTGGTCGTGCTTAGACATGTTCAACGCCTCTCGTGGTGTTGGCGGCGCCCGGTCGCAGATCTGCTGTGAGAAGGACATGATCACCTGTGGCTGCCCCAGCATTGTGGCGGCGAGCCGGGTGGCCCGCGCTCCAACCTGGATTGGCGATGGTGGCCGGATCGTCAATGGGCGCTGTTCAGCGCGGGGGATGTGCAGGGATCGTGGCGCCGGGTACGTGGTACCGGGGGCGTCGGGGTGTGCTGGGTGGACCAGCTTCAGCATCGCCCCCAGCGCCAACTGCGGCGGGCCTTGATAGGCCCACACCACGACCTCGGGTGCGAAGACATCGACCTGTCCCCGGTGTGGAATGGGGACCCTCGCCGCGGTGACCCGCTCGAAGCTCCGGATGGTGATCAGATCGACGTGGCGCTCCCACTCGTAGGACGCGACTAGGGCAGTCGGATTCGCTTGGCGTCCGCAGCAGTAAAGGACAAACCCGTCGGCGACGACGTCCATAAGCAGCCCCTCCACCGCTGGCGGTAAGCCCACCTGGTTACTGGCGCGGGGGTCTGGTGTTGCGGGCAGCTTAATGCGCGGGCCAGCACTGTCCGCGCCAGCTCTTACGTGCGCCACCGCGAGCACCGGTTCCCCACGAATCCTCCGTGGACATTGACGCCAGGCGTGCTTGCGTCAGTCATGCCACCGCCCCTGCGCGCCAACTCATTACGGCGAAATCTGCCATGTCCGTCATGCCTTCGTCGTCGACTGATGTGCCCCCAGCACACCGGCCCGGCGGGCCTGGCGGAAGCCCCGCCAGCCGTCAAGATCGTCAACTTGGGCGACCGGCTCGGTAGAACGGCGTTTGGCTGGTAGGACAGGAGCACGCGACAGGAGCGATAGAGGGGATACGGGCGTGGCGGACGGCCCTAACGAGTTGCTCACCTCACTACTCGATGAGTTGGGCTGGTCGCCACGCGCCCTCGCCCGGCGGATCAATCACGTCTTCGGGGCCGGCACCGTAGCCGACACCGCTCCGTACCACTGGCGCGATAACGGCCGCACCCCGCGGCCACCGCTTCCGGAGCTGACAGCGTGGGTCCTCTCCCGCGAACTCGGCCGGCCGGTGACTGCAGCCGAACTCTGGAAGGGCCGCGCCAACGGATCACCACTGGTGCTCCCCGCCGACATCGACGTGGGCGGCCCTTGGTCCCGGGCCAGCACCCTGGGCCTTTTCGACGATTGGGTCGTGGCCGGGCTGCTTGACCGCAGGCACTTTCTCGCCGTCTCCGGGACCACGATCCTCGACATCGCCACCAGGTACCCGACAGACGGTCCTGGCAGGCTTGCGGCCGCTCTTGAAAGCGGTTCAGTAGGTGACCCGCTGCTCACTCAGATCGAACAGAGCATCCCGCTGCTGCAACGCCTTGATGACGCTCACGGAGGCGGCGCCTACCTGCCCTACGTCGGGGCGCAGTTCCGGGCGGTCGCTCTGCTCTTGCGTCAGAGTGGACATCCCGCTCAGGTGGAGCGCCGGCTGTTCGCGGCCCTCACTGAGATCGGTCAGCTTGCCGGCTGGATGGCGATGGACGCTGGCCAACACGGGTTGGCCCAGCGATACCTGTTCACCGCGCTGCGCGCGGCACGGGAGGCCGACTACCACCCGATGGCCGCTCACGTGCTGGCGGACCTGGGCTTTCAAGCCGCCATCCGGGAACACTCCAGTGACGCGATAGCCCTGGGGCAGGCAGCGGCCCGCGTTGCGGCCGTGAGCCCAGCGGGGGTGCGCGCCTCGGTGCAGAGCCGGCTCGCCTACGGCCATGCCCTCGCTGGCCAGCTTGACGACTTCGAACGCGCCTACGCCGCCGGGCTGGACTTCATCGCCGACCGCGACCCGGCCGAGGAGCCAGCCTGGATGTACTACCTCACGCCCAACCACCTTGATACCCAAGCGGGCTACGCCTTGACCCATGCCGGCACCCTCGCCGCTGCAGCAGGTGACCACCAGACTGGCACTGCGCTGCTGCGCCGCGGTGAGCAGCTGCTACGCGCCGGCGCACACGCTCTGCCAGTGGATCACCCCGCCCAGCGTCGCGCTCTGTTCGAGGGGGCCTGGCTATCCGTCGCAGCCGCCGGGCAGGGCCGTCTAGAACAGGCCTGCACGATCGGTAGCCTCGCGGTCACGCGCCTGAACGGGGTCCAGTCCGCCCGAAGTGCCCACGTTTTACGCCTGCTTGCCAGGCGGTTACGCCGCTGCCGCCGCAACGAGTACGTCCGCGATTTCTTACCCACTCTTGACGCCGCCGTAGCCCAACAACCCGTGCCCGCCTGATGGCCACTCTCCCCCCGGTCCTGGTGATCGGCGCCGGCGTGATCGGTTTGAGCACTGCCGTCACCCTCGCCGAAGCCGGCTATCCCGTCGTGGTCCGCACCGCCGAGCCGTCCGGGGCGACCACGTCCGCTGTGGCTGGTGCCCTCTGGGGTCCGTGGCTGGTCGAGCCGCGTAACCGGGTGCTGCGCTGGGCCGAGCACACCCTCACCACTCTGCACAATCTCGCCGCGCACGGTGGCACCGGCGTGCGCCTCGCCTGCGGCATTGACGTCTCCGACGTGCGCCACGACCCGCCCGACTGGGCGTACCTGCTTCCCGACTGCCGCCCCTGCACCCCCGAAGAGCTTCCAGCCGGCTACGCCTACGGCACCCACTGCACGCTTCCGCTAGTGGACATGCCCACCTACCTCGCCTACCTCACCCACCGGCTCACCGCCGCGGGCGGCAGGATCCAGATCGAGCCCGTGGCGTCTCTCGACGATGTCGCCCACAGCTCACCGCTGATCGTCAATTGCGCCGGACTCGGTGCCCACGCCCTCGTCCCCGACAACCAGATCCACCCCGTCCGCGGCCACCATGTCATCGTCACCAACCCCGGGCTGACCGACTTCATCGAGGCCGACACCGGCGACTCCCCAGACCTCATCGCGATCTATCCCCACCTCGGCCACGTGGTCCTCGGCGGCACCGCTCAACCCGGCCAGTGGGATCGCGATCCCGATCCCGCCACCGGCCAAGCCATCCTCGAGCGCTGCACCCGCCTCGAACCCCGCCTCGCCGACGCTCAGGTCATCGACCACGTCGTCGGGCTGCGACCGACCCGCCCTCACGTCCTGGTCGATCTCCAGCATCACCCCAGCGGAGCGACCATCGCCCACAACTACGGCCACGGCGGAGCCGGCGTCAGCCTCTCCTGGGGCTGCGCCACCGAGATCACCAACCTGATCAACACCGCAACATCCCCACACCCATGACTTCCGGTAAGCACCTCGCTGCCACAGCCAGGTGGGACGCACTTGGAGGAGCCGCGGATGCGGCTGCGACCAGCGCAGCTATCGCGATGAGCCATGCCATCACTTCGATCGTCAATAACGGCGTCATGGCGAGCGGAGCGCGATCGTCTGGTCGCGGCTGTGGTCGACCACACTGGAGGCCGCACGCTGACCGGTGTCAGCCTTAGGCGCAGGACGGGCTCTGGGTCGCCCGGCAGACCTCGCGCACGCTGTCGTAATCGGCATCAGTGGCCGGTTGGTAGCCGTAGGAAAATCCGTCGGCAATCGCGCATTCACCCTGGCAGAAACCGTTCGCCCGCAGGTAGTCGGCGTTGGTTTTGTCCTGGAGCGCCGTGGTCAGCTGCTGGCGCAGCTCCGGATCCAGGTGGTTGGCGATCGCCAAGGGTGGGCCGGGAATTGTCTCCGATCTCCACACCGTGGTGATCTGTCCCGGCTGGAGCAGG
>JBOHHF010000113.1:0-3618 GCA_050700495.1 Pseudonocardiaceae bacterium | reverse complement strand
GGATCGGGGTGCCGTTCTCGTCGGTTCCCGAGATCATGAGCACCCGGTTGCCGGCCATCCGCTGGTAGCGGGAGAAGATGTCGGAGGGAACCCCGAAGCCGGAGACGTGGCCGATATGCCGCGGCCCGTTGGCGTAGGGCCAGGCCACAGCGGTCAAGATGGGTGCGTTCATAGCACCCAGCCTATGGGCGCGGCACAACGACGTTTCTCGAGGGGATCTGGCCTCGTACCAGGAAACGAGCTAGTAGAGCTGCTTACCGAGTGATCAGCGCGTCCAGGCTGAGAGTGACGCGAACTGGGCTGGACATGGTCACGGTGCCGGCGATGTCTCCGGCGACATGCTCGTAGTTCCCGTCGACCAGGGTGTAGGCGGTGAGGGTGACCGGTTTGTCGAGGTCGACGAGCCAGTAGTGCGGGATTCCGACGTCGGCGTGTTCGTACATCTTGGTCACCCGGTCGGTGGTGCCGGTGCCCGGCGAAATGATCTCAACGGCGACCAGGGCATCGGCCGCCTCCAGCCGGGAGGGATTCGCGGCCGCACGGGCCTCGTGGGTGATGATGACGGCGGGAGCCCGCACGGTCGGCGGCTCGCCGGCCTGGGAACCACCAGCAAGACCCCTTCGACCAGCTCGTAACAGCGCGATGTGTCCTGCGGAAGAGCGTCCCACTCAGCGAGGGTGAGCAGGTGATCGGGCCAGGATACAGCGGTCACCGCACTCCCTCCAGGAACTTGTACGCAAGACTGCCCCAGCCTACGGCTTCGGCCCCGTGGGTCAGGCCGAGAGCTGGCCCAGAGGAATGCCTACGTGATCTTGGCTGTCACTCGATTCCCCGCCGTCACGGCAGCGTTCGTAACTCGGGTGGCCAGACGATCCCCACTCCGTGATCGTACAGCTTGGCCATCCAAGGGCCAGGCACCTCGGTGACGAGACGGTCTATTTCCAGCAGGTGCGCCAGCACCCTGCCAACCTGGGTTCGCCGAATCTCGGATCGAGGATGACGTCGGCATTCGCTTGGCGGTACGACCGCAGCCGCAATCGTACCGGAAATCCATCAGGCGCCCACTCCAGATAGGTCAGGTGGTCATCGACCACTTTAGGCAGAAGTAGTAGCCCGTCTCGTACCCTGACCCACTGCGGAGCGTCAATCCGGCGGGCCACATCACGGAAGACTGAGCGACCGTCGTGCGCCAGTCGCTCCTTGATCAGCGCATACTCACCGAGTTCTTCCCGCAGCGAGCGAGTGACCCGGGCGATCTCCGTGGGCGGCAGACCGGACAAGCGCAAGCCGCGCAGAACCTGGGCCTCAGCGACGCCTGCGAGGGACAATGTTGGGGCTCCGCGACGAAGCGGTGCCACGGAGTGGACCAGCTCGCGGGTCTGCCAGTGGTGAACTGCTCACCGAGGATTTCCGAACGCACCGTGCCCCTACGTCCGCGGTGACGGGAAGCAACCGGTCGCCGACCGCGCGCAGCAGCTCGACCCAGCGGCCTTGCGGATGCACGATCAGCATCTCCCGCACTCCGAGACTGGCGTAGAAGTCGATCTTCTCGTAGGTTTCGTCACCCTTGGACCGGGTCTCGACGACCAGCTCTGCGCCCTCCACGCCGCGCTCGGATTCGTGCTCGGGACGGCAGTGAAACTGGTCGGGCACCCGGTAGTCGTCTGCGGCGCAGAACAGGCCCGTCTCGTAGGAGGCGACCAGCCCGCGACGCTTACTCAGCGGCGCGAGCACCTGCAGCAGGTCCGAGTCCAATCTCTGATGCGGACCCCCGGCCGGCGGCACCACGTGTGGGACTCCGTTCCACACCTCATCGCGCCCGTCGAGTCCTAGCCGGTGGCGCTCGGCGAGCATCGCCTCAGGAACTTCGAACAGCACGGCCCTCACAGGCAACAGGCTCTCATACGTCACGGACGTCACAGGTGTAGATGTGACGTGCATGCGCAGGGCATCTGATCAGGGGCTTTGAGTGCACGGCCCTTTACAGGTCCAGATTGGTAACAGGTACAGGTGTGACACGCTGAGCAGCGTGTCTTCAACTCAGCTGCTGGTGCTCGGCGTGGTTCGGATGTCCCAGCCGGTGCACGGCTACGACGTCCGGCGCACGTTTGACACCGAAGCGACCCGCGCGCATCTTGATCGTCAAGTTTTGAATAGTCAATCTTGAAAGGGATAAACGTGATCCAGGCCCGCGGTCTCGCGCGCAGCTTCCGCACCCGGCGCGGCACCGTCGAGGCCGTCCGCGGGGTGGACATCGACGTGGCGCACGGTGAGCTGGTCGGCTTCCTGGGCCCCAACGGCGCCGGCAAGACCACCACGCTGCGGATGCTCACCACCCTGCTCGCCCCGACCGCCGGCACCGCCACGGTGGCCGGCTGCGACCTGCTCACCGACCCGGTGGGCGTACGCCGCCGGATCGGCTACGTCGGGCAGGCCGGCGGTGCCGGGCCGGACTGCCCGGTGCTCGACGAACTGGTACTGCAAGGCAGGTTGTACGGCTTGGCGCCGGGGCAAGCCCGCGCTCGCGGAAGCGAGCTGCTCGGGCAGCTCGATCTGGCCGGCACCGAGCGCCGGCTGGCCGGCACGCTGTCCGGTGGGCAGCGCCGCAGGCTGGACATCGCGATGGGCCTGATGCATGTGCCGGGGCTGTTGTTTATGGACGAGCCCACCACCGGGTTGGACCCGCAGAGCCGCGCCAATCTGTGGCAGCACATCCGCGCGCTGAGCGCCGAGCATGGCATGACGCTGTTCCTGACCACGCACTACCTCGACGAGGCTGATGCGCTGTGCGATCGCATCCTGGTGATCGACAACGGCCGCATCGTCGCGCAGGGCAGCCCTGACGAGCTCAAGCGGACCGTCGCCGGCGACACCGTCACGCTGGGCACCGACGCGCCGCCCCGCACCGCGCAGCTCGCCGAGGCGCTGCCCGGCACGACGGAACTCGCCGTCGACGGCACCATCGTGCGCTTGCGGGTGCCGCAGGGCAGCACGGCGCTGCCGGTGCTGCTGCGCGAGCTGGACACAGCCGGTATCGCGCTGGAATCTGTCGAGGTGCACCGCCCGACCCTGGACGACGTGTTCCTCACCCTGACCGGTCGCAGCCTGCGGGACGCGGAGATCGGCGCACCCGACGTGGGCCGAGATTCTGAGCCCGCGACGATCTGAGTGGAGGCGCATGGTGCACACCGCACACGAGACCTGGCTGATCTTCCGGCGGGCGATGCTGCAGTCGCTGCGCAACCCGGCGTGGGTGCTCATCAGCCTGGGCCAGCCGGTGCTCTATCTGGCGCTGTTCGTGCCGCTGCTGCGCTCCCTGGTAGGCGCACCTGGCTTCCCACCCGGCGACGAATGGCAGGTCATGGTGCCCGCGCTGCTGGTGCAGCTGGCGCTGTTCGGCACCGCCTTCGTCGGCTTCACGCTCATCGCCGAGTATCGCAGTGGCGTGATCGAACGGATGCGGGTGACCCCGGTGAGTCGCGCGGCGCTGCTGCTGGGGCGCTCACTGTGCGACGTCGTGGTGCTCACGATTCAGGGCGCGCTGCTCATCGTGCTGGCGGTTCCGTTCGGGCTGCGCACTCCCCTCGGCGGTGCGGTGCTGGCGTTGGCGCTGGTCGC
>JBOHHF010000112.1:0-1869 GCA_050700495.1 Pseudonocardiaceae bacterium | reverse complement strand
GGTAATGGATGGCGTTCACACCTGTCGGCGGGCCCCTTAGGTCCGGCTCAAGGACTCAGTGGGGTTTGTAGACAGCGCTGCGGTGATCAACGTCCACGACCGTGACCACCCTCGTCTTCTCGTCGATCCGGTAGATGATCCGGTAGCTGCCGCGGCGAGCGCTGTGCCGATCGTCCAGTGGCGGCAGTAGACGTCGGCCAACACGGTGCGGATTGTCCAGCAACGGCCCGTTGATGAACTCGAACGCGGCGAATGCGATCGGCTCGGGAAGCCGCTCAGCGAGGGCTCGCCGAACAGCGGGAGTGACGCGCACCGAGAAGCGCTCCGTCGACCCCTGACTCACGCCGAGTGTCGGTGTCGTGCCGCCATCGACTCTGCCAGCTCCTCAGCACCGACTACCTCGCCTCGAGCCAGCTCGGCGTCGGACTCGATTAAGCGCTGCAAAGTCTCAGGATCAGACAGCACCGACAGTGTCTCCTGCAACGCCTCCAGATCCTCTACCGCGATCAACACCGCAGACGGTCGGCCGTGCACCGTCACCGTGACTCGTTCGTGGTGCGCCTGGACCTTCCCCACGAGCTCGGATAGGTGCGCCTTAACATCGGCGATCGACATCGTCGTCATGGTCAGAAGTATGACTAGAAACCGCCCAGCTGTCGACCTCGCGGATCATGGCTGCGGCGTCGAGCCCGTAGCACATCCTGACCTCATGCGGCTCCCCTTCTGGTTCGATCGCCGGAGACATCCCAATGATCCACCAGGTCGGCATAGAGGGGGGAAGTCCGCAACAATTAATCGTGAGGACCGAGGTTCACCCGGTCTCCGTCGAGGAGAAGTACCCGCCGGGCCCGCCGGGCTGAGCTGATCCGGTGCGCGATAACCACCAGGGTGCCCGGGCGGCGCGCGAAAATGGCCTCGGCACGGGCTTCCGCCTTCGGGTCGAGGTTGCAGGTGGCCTCGTCGAGGATGAGGATCCGGGCCGGTGAGAGATACACCCGGGCAAGGGCGACAAGCTGCTTCTCTCCGTTGGACAACTCGGCGCCGCCGGCCCCGAGCCGGGCGTCGAGCCCACCGAGCCGGTCGATCAGGGGGGCTAGGCCGAGGGCGGCCGCGGCGTCGGTCAGCGCACGATCGGTCGCTTGGGGCGCAAGGTAGCTGAGGTTTTCCCGCAGAGTGCCGGCGAACACGTAGGCCTCCTGCGGGATGACGCCCACCAATCGCCGCAGGTCCGCCGCCCGGATCTGAGCGACGTCCACTCCGCCGAGCCGGACCGAGCCGCGCCCCGGTACCAGCAGGCCGCCCAGCAGGCTCGCCAACGTCGACTTGCCGATCCCACTGGGGCCGATCACCGCCAGGTGCTCCCCCTCCGCGATGGCGGGTTCGAGGCTGACGGTCAGATAGGTGGCCACCCCCACCAACTCGCCGAACGTGAGATATCTCGCCTGCAGCAACGACGGCGCCGCTACCAGCAGCGTCACGAGCGGGAGCTGGCCCCCGACGAACACAATCAGACTCCGCAGCGCGGTCGACCGGGCCAGTACCCGGGCGCTGGCCGCCGCGCCGTCGATGGCAGTTCCGACCACCCCGATCGCCCGGTCCTGCGCCCCGCAGACGATCGCGTCGCGAATACCGCCGAAGGCGATGCCCGCTTGCCTGGCGACTTCTTCTTCAGCCAGCAACACCGCCTTGCGTCGCGCCGCGAGACCGGGCAGGAGAAAGGCGAAGAACGTCAGCGCGAGCGCGACGAGTACTCCGCTGACGAGCGCCGCAGCCGGGGCGAGCACACAGAGTCCGACCAGTGCCGCGACGAAAGTGAAGAGGATCTGCCGGGCCAGGCGCAGTAGGCCGGAAACGGTGTTGCGCACCGAC
>JBOHHF010000111.1:0-9201 GCA_050700495.1 Pseudonocardiaceae bacterium | reverse complement strand
GTTCATCACCACACCCCGAACCGTGGGGCGCTTTCCCTTCCAGCGCATCCGACCGGCTTTGCCCCAGTTGATGTTGCCCTGTTCGGAGTTTCCGACCTCGCCCACCGTGGCGCGACACCGGACATCGACATTGCGGATCTCGCCCGATGGCATCCGCAGCTGACCGTAGGGACCGTCCTTGGCCACCAGCTGGACTCGCGTACCGGCCGAGCGAGCGATCTTCGCCCCACCGCCGGGACGCAGCTCGATCGCGTGGACCACCGTCCCGACCGGGATGTTGCGCAGCGGCAGGTTGTTGCCCGGCTTGATGTCGGCCTCCGGACCGTTCTCCACCATGTCGCCCTGACGCAGCTTCTCCGGGGCGATGATGTATCGCTTCTCACCGTCGGCGTAGTGCAGCAACGCGATCCGTGCAGTGCGGTTCGGGTCGTACTCGATGTGCGCGACCTTGGCCGGCACACCGTCCTTGTCCGCCCGCCGGAAATCGATCAGGCGGTAGGCGCGCTTGTGCCCGCCACCCTGGTGCCGGGTGGTGATATGGCCGTGGACGTTGCGGCCGCCCTTACCGTGCAGCGGGCGGACCAGAGACTTCTCCGGGTGGCTCCGGGTGATCTCGGCGAAGTCGGAGACGCTGGAGCCGCGGCGACCCGAGGTCGTCGGCTTGTACTTGCGGATGCCCATGTGGTAATCCAGTTCCTTTGATGACCGCTCAGGCGGCCGGTCCGCCGAAGATCTCGATCGGCTTGCTCTCAGCGGAAAGCGTCACGATCGCCCGCTTGGTGTCCTTGCGCTTGCCGTACCCGAACTTGGTGCGCTTGCGCTTGCCCGGACGGTTGAGGGTGTTGACACTGATCACCTGCACACCGAAAATCTTCTGCACGGCGATCTTGATCTCGGTCTTGTTGGCGCCCGGCGCGACTATGAAGGTGTACTTGCTCTTCTCCAGCAGCCCGTAGCTTTTCTCCGAGATGACCGGCTTGAGGATCACGTCACGTGGGTCGGGGATCATTGACCTTCCTCCTCCACCGTGGTGGCCGACCTGTCCGCAGCGGCCCGGCCTTCTCCAGCAGCACCGCGCCGCCGCACCGAGCCGTCCAGAAACGTCTGCAGGGCATCGGCGGTGAACACGACCTCGTCGTTGACCAGAACGTCATAGGTGTTGAGCTGGTCAGGGCTCAGCACGTGCACCGAAGGAAGGTTGCGCACGCTGCGGCGAGCCACCTCGTCGGCGCGACTGAGCACCACCAACAGGTGAGTGCCTGGGCGCCGGTCGAACAGGCCTTCGAGGACCTTACGAGCTGTCCTGGTCGAAGGGACGTCACCGGAGACCAGCCCGGAGACCACGTGCACCCGACCGTCACGGGCCCGGTCGGACAGCGCGCTGCGCAGCGCAGCGGCCTTCATCTTCTTCGGAGTGCGCTGACTGTAATCCCGAGGGTTGGGGCCGTGTGCGATGCCGCCACCAGTGAACTGGGGAGCCCGGATCGAACCCTGGCGGGCCCGCCCGGTGCCCTTCTGCCGGTAGGGCTTAACGCCTCCGCCGCTGACCTCACCCCGGGTCTTGGTGCTGTGCGTACCCTGCCGCGCCGCGGCCAGCTGGCCGACCACGACCTGGTGCATCAGCGGGATGTTCGCCGGCACGTCGAAGACCTCGGCGGGCAATTCGACGGTGCCGCTTTTATCCCCCTCGGGAGTCCGGATGTCGACCGTACTCACTGCTGTGCACCACCCTTCGCAGCAGTCTTGACCAGCACCAGACCACCCTTCGGGCCAGGCAGCGCGCCCTTGATCAACAATAGTCCAGACTCCGCTTCGACCCGGTGCACGGTGAGGTTCTGGGTGGTGATCCGGACATTTCCCGTCCGGCCGGCCATCCGGGTGCCCTTGAACACCCGGCTCGGGGTGGCGCAGCCGCCGATCGAACCCGGCGAGCGGTGCTTGCGCTGGGTGCCGTGGCTGGCCCCGAGACCACTGAAGCCGTGCCGCTTCATCACACCTGCGGTGCCCTTGCCCTTGCTGGTGCCAACCACGTCGACGATGGCGCCGGCGGTGAACACCTCGGCAGTGACCTCCTGGCCGACCTGGTAATCGGCGGCGTCGGCGGTGCGCAGCTCGACCAGGTGACGCCGCGGCGTGATACCCGCCGCCGCGTAGTGCCCGGCCACCGGCTTGGTCACCCTGCGAGGGTCCACCGCGCCGAAGGCCAGCTGAACCGCGGGATAGCCGTCCTCCTCCGGGGTGCGAATCCGAGTGACCACACAGGGGCCGGCCTGCACGACGGTGACCGGCACGATCCTGTTGTTCTCGTCGAAGACCTGAGTCATCCCGAGCTTGGTGCCCAGTATTCCTCTGACGGTCCTACTGCCCTGATGCTCCGAATCAGTCGCTGTCATCTCCCGGCCTTACTGAATGTTGACGTCGACGCTGGCCGGCAGGTCGATGCGCATCAGCGCGTCCACCGTCTTGGGCGTCGGGTCGAGGATGTCTATCAGCCGTTTGTGCGTGCGCATCTCGAAATGCTCCCGCGAGTCCTTGTACTTGTGCGGTGACCGGATCACGCAGTACACGTTCTTCTCGGTCGGCAACGGCACCGGTCCGACGACCCGGGCGCCGGTGCGCGTCACGGTCTCGACGATCTTGCGCGCCGAAGCGTCGATCGCCTCGTGGTCGTAGGCCTTGAGCCGGATGCGGATCTTCTGTCCCGCCATGGTGGCTTGCCGTCCTGTCAGTTTTGTGCCGCTGGTCTCGTGGTCCTGGCCGGGCTTGCCCCCGGTCACCGGTCCCCGCGGTCGGGTGTGTCGCGCTCGGTGCGCAGACCGGTGCCATGCCGTCCATCCGCAGAAGGCTGTCCGACACCAGCTAGCGAGAAGTCTGTCGACATCACCGGACCTGCCCGTCAAGCTGGCCGATCCTACCGAGCAACCGTTCCATGGTATGCGACATGAGATCGCCGACCAAATCCGGGGCGGTGTCCTCGTGAGTGCGTAACGGTGTTATGGCACCGAATACCACTCACGAGGACCCCGATCTACTTGATGATCTTCGTCACGCGGCCAGCGCCGACAGTACGGCCACCTTCGCGGATTGCAAACCTCAGGTTCTCATCCATCGCGATCGGCTGGATGAGTTTCACCGACATCTCGGTGTTGTCGCCCGGCATGACCATCTCGGTGCCCTCGGGAAGCGTCACAACTCCGGTCACATCGGTGGTGCGGAAGTAGAACTGCGGACGGTAATTGTTGAAGAAGGGCGTGTGCCGACCTCCCTCGTCCTTGGACAGGATGTAGACCTGCGCCTCGAACTCGGTGTGCGGAGTGTTGGTGCCGGGCTTGATGACCACCTGCCCGCGCTCCACCTCCTCGCGCTTGATGCCACGAATCAGCAGACCCACGTTGTCGCCGGCTCGGCCCTGGTCGAGCAACTTGCGGAACATCTCGACACCGGTAACGGTGGTCGTCATCGCCTTGTCTCTGATGCCGATGATCTCCACCGCCTCGTTCACATTGACGATGCCACGCTCGATCCGACCGGTCACCACGGTGCCGCGGCCGGTGATGGTGAAGACATCCTCGATCGGCATCAGGAACGGCTTCTCGGTCTCGCGCACCGGCTCCGGGATGTTCTCGTCCACGGCGTCCATGAGCTCCAGGAGCTTCTGACCCCACTCGGCGTCACCCTCGAGCGCCTTGAGTGCGGACACCCGGACGATCGGCAGGTCGTCGCCTGGATATTCCTGGCTGGACAGCAGCTCGCGGACCTCGAGCTCGACGAGCTCCATGATCTCCTCGTCGTCGACCATGTCGGCCTTGTTCAGCGCAACGACGATGTAGGGGACACCGACCTGGCGAGCCAGCAGCACGTGCTCGCGGGTCTGCGGCATCGGCCCGTCGGTGGCGGCCACCACCAGGATGGCACCGTCCATCTGAGCCGCGCCGGTGATCATGTTCTTGATGTAGTCCGCGTGTCCGGGGCAGTCGACGTGGGCATAGTGTCGCTTCTCGGTCTGGTACTCGACGTGCGCGATCGCGATCGTGATACCCCGCTGCTTCTCCTCGGGGGCCTTGTCGATCTGGTCGAACGCCGATGCCTCATTCACGTCCGGGTCCTTGTCGTGCAGGACCTTGGTGATCGCCGCAGTCAGCGTGGTCTTGCCGTGGTCGATGTGACCGATGGTCCCGATGTTGACGTGCGGCTTGGTCCGCTGGAACTTCGCCTTCGCCACTGGTCTCGTCCTCCTGGACTCGTTCTGGTGATCCGCCGGACCGTTGAAGGTCCTGGTTGTGGCGGCATGCTGTCAGGGTGGTCTCGGCGGACGTCCGGAGGGGGGCCTCGGTGCCCGCTGCTGCGGCTAGCCGCAGCCGAAGAGCATCACTTCATCACTCGCCCGTCGCCTTCGCGATAATCTCCTTGGACACGCTGGCGGGGACCTCGGCGTAGGAGTCGAACTGCATGGTGTAGTTCGCTCGTCCCTGGGTCCGTGACCGCAGGTCGCCGACGTATCCGAACATCTCCGACAGCGGCACCAACGCCTTGATGACGCGGGAGCCGCTGCGCTCTTCCATCTGCTGGATGTGACCCCGCCGGGAGTTGAGGTCGCCGATGACGTCGCCCATGTAGTCGTCGGGCGTGGTCACTTCGACCGACATCGTCGGCTCCAGGATCACCGGGCCGGCCCTGCGCGCCGCTTCCTTGAACGCCATCGATCCAGCGATCTTGAAGGCCATCTCGGAGGAATCCACCTCGTGGTAGGCGCCGTCCACCAACGTGACCTTCACGCCGACCAGCGGATATCCCGCAAGCACGCCGTACTGCATGGCATCCTGCGCGCCGGCATCCACCGACGGGATGTACTCCTTGGGGATCCGCCCGCCGGAAACCTTGTTGTCGAACTCGTAGAGCGCGCCATCGACGGTCTCCAGCGGCTCCAGCTTGATGATCACGCGAGCGAATTGGCCCGAACCGCCCGTCTGCTTGCGATGGGTGTACTCGAGCTTGTCCACCGTCTTGCGGATCGTCTCGCGGTAGGCCACCTGCGGCTTGCCGATGTTCGCCTCGACCTTGAAGTCACTGCGCATCCGGTTCACCAGCACCTCGAGGTGCAGCTCGCCCATCCCCGCGATGATCGTCTGGCCGGTCTCGTCGTCCTGCTTGACCTGGAAGGTAGGATCCTCCTCGGCCAGCTTCTGGATGGCGGTGCCCAGCTTCTCCTGGTCGCTCTTGGTCTTGGGCTCGATGGCGACCTGGATGACCGGTTCCGGGAAGGTCATCGACTCCAGGATGATCGGCGCCTGCGGGTCGCACAGGGTGTCACCGGTGGTCGTCTCCTTCAGGCCGATCATGGCGTAGATATGGCCCGCCCGGGCGTCGTCGACCGGGTTCTCCTTGTTCGAGTGCATCTGGAAGAGCTTGCCGATACGCTCTTTACGCTCCTTGGTGGAGTTGATCACCTGGGAGCCGGCTGCGATCCGGCCGGAGTAGACCCGGACGTAGGTTAGTTTTCCGAAGAACGGGTGCGCGGCGATCTTGAAGGCCAGCGCGGAGAAGGGTTCCTCGGTCGAGGGACTACGGACGGCTGACGTGCCGTCGGGCAGCAGACCCTCCACCGACGGCACATCCAGCGGCGAGGGCAGGTAGTCGATCACCGCGTCCAGCATCGGCTGCACGCCTTTGTTCTTGAACGCCGAGCCGCACAGCACGGGGTAGGCCTGGCTGTGCACGGTGAGCTTCCGGATGCCCGCCTTGATCTGCTCGGTGCTGAGCTCCTGGCCGCCGAGGTAGAGCTCCATGAGATCGTCATCGGTCTCGGCGACGGCCTCGAGCAGTTTTTCCCGGTACTCGGTAGCGGTCTCGACCAGGTTTGCCGGGATCTCCTCGAGGGCGTAGTCCTCGCCCTTGCCCACCTCGCCGCGCCAGGTCAGCGCCCGCATCTCGACCAGGTCCACGACACCCTGGAAATCGGACTCGGAGCCGATAGGCAGCTGGATGACCAGCGGGGTAGCGCCGAGGCGCTCGCGGATTGTGCGCACGGTGAAGTAGAAATCCGCGCCCAGTTTGTCCATTTTGTTGACGAAACAGATGCGGGGGACGTCGTACTTGTCGGCTTGACGCCACACCGTCTCGGACTGGGGCTCGACGCCCTCCTTGCCGTCGAACACCGCGACAGCACCATCGAGCACCCGCAGTGACCGCTCCACCTCCACGGTGAAGTCGACGTGACCCGGAGTGTCGATGATGTTTATCTGATGCTCGTCCCAAAAGGTGGTGGTGGCAGCGGACGTGATGGTGATGCCACGCTTCTGCTCCTCCTCCATCCAGTCCATCGTCGCGGCGCCGTCGTGCACTTCACCGATCTTGTAGTTGATCCCGGTGTAGAACAGGACCCGCTCGGTGGTGGTCGTCTTGCCCGCGTCGATGTGCGCCATGATCCCGATGTTGCGGACCCTGACGAGGTCGGTCAGCACGTCACGTGCCACGAGAGTTCATCCCTAGCTGTCTCGAAGTGAGCGGTTGGCTCGATACTGCGGTGTGTGGTGGTTCGTCACCATCGGTAGTGCGCGAAGGCCTTGTTCGACTCGGCCATCTTGTGGGTATCCTCGCGGCGCTTCACGCTCGCCCCGAGGCCGTTGCTGGCGTCCAGCAGTTCGTTCATCAAACGTTCAACCATAGTCTTCTCCCGCCGCTGACGGGAGAACGTGATCAGCCAGCGAAGCCCGAGCGTGGTGGAGCGCACCGCACGCACCTCGACCGGGACCTGGTAGGTGGCGCCGCCGACGCGACGGCTCTTCACTTCGATAGCCGGCTTGACGTTGTCCAGCGCGCGCTTGAGGGTGACCACCGGGTCGGTGCCGGTCTTGTCCCGGCAACCCTCCAGCGCCTGGTACACGATCTTCTCGGCCACCGAGCGCTTGCCCTCCACGAGGACCTTGTTGACCAGCTGGGTGACCAGCGGCGATCCATAGACCGGGTCGGAGATGAGCGGTCGCTTCGGGGGCGGACCTTTGCGAGGCATCAGCTCTTCTCCTTCTTCGCACCGTAACGACTGCGGGCCTGCTTGCGACCCTTGACGCCCTGGGTGTCCAGCGATCCTCGGATGATCTTGTACCGGACGCCGGGAAGGTCCTTCACCCGTCCGCCACGCACCAGGACGATGGAGTGCTCCTGGAGGTTGTGACCCTCACCCGGGATGTACGCCGTCACCTCGACCTGGCTGGTGAGCCGGACCCGGGCGACCTTGCGCAGCGCCGAGTTCGGCTTCTTCGGGGTCGTCGTGTAGACGCGGGTACATACCCCGCGCCGCTGCGGGCTCCCCTTCAGCGCCGCAGTCTTGGTCTTCGTGACCTTGTCCTCGCGGCCCTTACGGACCAGCTGCTGGATGGTAGGCATGGACCAGCTTTCTTCGTCTTCCGGCAGTCGTTCTCTGTCATCTGGTGCTGGGGTCAACTGTGCTTGGGTCATCCGGCGCTTGATTAATCCAGTGCTACCCGGTCGCCGGTGGGTGTTGCTGTGGTATTACACGGCCGGTCACTCCGTATCCCGCGGTCGGGCGTGTCGCTGTCGTGCCCAGCCGGTCGGGAGGATCTGTCCCGACCGGAGCTAGGCGGCACCCTCGCCAGACCGGTGATGGAAGTCCCGAGCAACTGGACCGCACCACCGGTGGTGCACTGCCAACAGGCACGTGAAGCTACCCGACCGGCGTCGGGCACGCGTATCAGGATACCTGAGGCATTCGCCGAGGGTCAAAACGGCCCTCCCACTGTCTCCGCTGCGTTGCAGGCCGCAACGGCTCAAGTGCTGTTCTTTCCCGAGATGAGACAACGTCTACCATGGTCGCTGCATTCCACGACGTCTTCCACGATGTCGGTGTCAGGCTGCGCGGCGGCTTTCGTGTGGGCACCTCCCGGCGCAGCAGCAACGGCTCAGATCCGCCTTCACGGACCCGCATTCAGCGGGATGAACGGGGTTTTTCCATTGCCCGTGACCCCGCTGAGCCTGCGCAACGGGGGGTGAGAAGGAGATTGCGATGCCGGGACCACTGGTGGGGCTAAGGGTGATCGAGCTGGCTGGGATCGGTCCTGGTCCTCATGCGGCGATGCTGCTGGCCGATCTGGGCGCTGACGTGGTCCGGGTAGAACGCCCTACCGGGGGTCTGCAGCTCGCCCCGCGCGAGAGCGACCAGATGCTTCGCGGCCGGCGCTCGGTGGCGCTGGACCTCAAGGATCACGCTGACCGGGACACCGCGCTGCGGCTGGTGGAACGAGCCGATGTGCTGGTCGAGGGCCTGCGTGCCGGCGTCGCTGAGCGGTTGGGTGTCGGCCCGGCCGACTGCCACGCCCGCAACCCGCGCCTGGTGTACGCGCGGATGACCGGATGGGGCCAGCACGGTCCGCTGGCCCGCTGCGCCGGGCACGACATCACTTATCTCGCGCTGACCGGTGTGCTGCATGCGGTCGGCAACGCCGGAGGCAGGCCGGTGCCGCCGCTGAACCTGGTCGGAGACTTCGGCGGCGGCTCGATGTTCCTGGTGTTCGGAGTGCTGGCCGCGCTGTGGGAGCGGGAGCGGTCCGGAGCCGGTCAAGTTGTCGACGCCGCCATGCTGGACGGGGTCAGCGTGCTCGCCCAGATGTACTGGTCGTTGCGCGCATCCGGACTATGGAGCGACGAGCGGGGCCGCAACCTGCTCGATTCGGGTGCACCGTTCTACGACACATACGGCTGCTCCGACGGCCGCTACGTCGCCGTCGGAGCGTTGGAGCCGCAGTTCTATGCAGTCCTGCTGGAGGGCCTCGGACTTACCGGGCAGGGACTACCCGCGCAGCTGGACCAGGCTGGTTGGCCCGTGCTGCGCGAGCGATTCACCGAAGTGTTCGCCAGTCGCAGCCGCGACGAATGGGTAGCCGTGTTCGAAGGAACCGACGCCTGCGTAGCACCAGTGCTGTCGTTCGCCGAGGTGCCCTCGCACCCGCATATCGTGGCTCGCGGCACCGTCATCGAGCTCGACGGTGTGCTCCAAGCTGCTCCCGCACCACGGTTCTCGCGCACCTCCCCGGATCGACCAACGCCGCCGAGGGAACCGGGAGCCGACACCGCCACGGTACTGGCCGACTGGGGAGTTAGTGGTGCCTGAAGCGCCACCCGCCGAAGCATCCCATCCGCCGCCGAAGCATCATGGCGCTGATCGCAGGGGTTGATCACTGCGTACTC
>JBOHHF010000110.1:0-2096 GCA_050700495.1 Pseudonocardiaceae bacterium | reverse complement strand
TCGCGGCATGCGACGGCGGTTGGAGCGGGTGCTGTGGGGTACGGCTTTTTTGGCTGTGCTGTTGGCGCCGGTGTTGTTGGGTCTGCGGACCGGTGGTGGCTCGTCGTTGTGGTCGGAGCTGTCGGTGGGGATGGGGTTGCTGGCGGTCTCGTTTTTGGTGTGTGCGGTGGTGTTGCCGTCGCGGTTGCGGTCGTTGACTCGCACGTTCGGGATCGATGGGGTGTTGGGTCTGCACCGTTTCGTGGGGTTGCTGGTCGCGGTGTTGGTGTTGTTGCACATCGTGTTGGTGGTGGCGGCGGACCCGGTCAACACGGGGTTGCTGGATGTTGTTCACGCGCCGAGGAGTGCTCGGGCGGCTAACGGTGCCACGGTGGCGTTGAGTGGGCTGATCGGGCTGGCGGTGCTGCGCCGGCGGTTGCGGTATCGCTATGAGGTGTGGCGGTGGGTGCATCTGGCGCTGGCTGGGTCGGTGCTGGTGCTGACCGCGTTGCATGTCTGGTGGCTGGATCATCTGGTTCGTGATGCGGCGATGCGGGCGTGGTTTGTGGTGTTGTCGCTGGGTGTGTTGGGGGTGTTGGGGTACCGGTGGTTGTGGCGGCCGGTGTTCGGTGCTCGTAGTGAGTACGTGGTTCGTGAGGTGCGGGCCGAGACCGACACCGTCAGCACGGTGGTGCTGGAGCCTCGCCGGGATCGGCATGGGGTGGGTCGGCGGGCGTTGGAGTTTCATCCGGGTCAGTTCGCGTGGTTGCGGTTGAATCCCTCGATCCGGGCCCAGGAGCATCCGTTCACGATCGCGTCGAGTGCGTACTCGGGTGCCTGGACGGAGTTCACGATCCGTCATCGGGGTGATTTCACTCGCACGCTGCGTGGGTTGCGGCCGGGTAGTCCGGTGTGGGTCGACGGTCCGCACGGTGCCTTCAGTGTGGACCTCAAGCCCTCCACGGGTCTGGTGATGATCGCTGGTGGGGTGGGCATCACTCCGATGATGAGTATGTTGCGGACTCTGGCGCACCGCGGTGACCGGCGCCCGCACCGGCTGGTGATGGTCGCCCGGACCGTCGATGAGCTGTTGTTCCGCGCCGAGCTGCAGCAACTGCGGCAGTGTCTGGACCTGACCGTCATCGAGCTGGTCCGTCAACCACCCGCGGGCTGGACCGGCGTGACCGGCACCGTCGACGAGGCGCTGCTGACCACGTTGCTGCCGGGCAAGTTCCGCCGTGACCAGCTCGACTACTTCTTGTGCGGGCCACCGGCGCTGGTCCATGACGTGCTGACGGTGCTCGACGGGCTCCACGTTCCCCGCCCGCGGATCCACACCGAGCAATTCGACCTCGTCTGAATCAACTGAATCAACAACGACTGATGCAGAAAGGCCTGTCCTGTGCGTCCCCCGATACCTCATTTTGTTCTTTGGACTGTTGTGCTGGCGATGATCACAGCACTGTCGGTTGCGGTGTTTCAATACTGGGGCAAGTCTGAGTACCGGGCCGCTGCTGTGTCGGATGCTGGGTGGACGCAGACGCAGTGGGGTCCGTTGGGTCCGGCTGATCGGGATCTGCTGGTGAAGGTCCGCCAGGCTGGTCTGTGGGAGGTGCCCACCGGGCGCGACGCGGCGCAGCGGGCCAGGAGTGTGCGGGTGCAGGAGGTGGGCCGGCTGATCGCTGCCGAGCATGCTGATCTGGACGCGCGGGTCCGTGAGGTATCAGCCCGGTTGGGTGTGGTGTTGCCTAACCAGCCCAGCGCCCAGCAGCAGGGGTGGATCGCAGAGATCGCTGGCGAGTCAGGACCGGAGTTTGACCGCACGTTCGTGCAGCGGTTGCGAGCCGCGCATGGCAAGGTGTTGCCGGTCATCTCGCAGGTGCGCTCAGGCACTCGCAATGACCTGGTTCGTGCTTTTGCCGCGACCTCGGCCCAGTTCGTCACCCGCCACCACGAGTATCTGGAGAGCACCGGGCTAGTCGACTACTCCGCACTCCCCGAGCCACCAGCCCCCGCCGCCGCACCCGCAGCAGCCGCGCCCCCAGCCGCGCCCCCAGCCGCAGCCGCGGCGTCACCAGTGGCGGTGGCCCCCGCCGCAGCCGACCACGGCCAACACC
>JBOHHF010000109.1:0-17022 GCA_050700495.1 Pseudonocardiaceae bacterium | reverse complement strand
ATGACGCCGGGCAGCGGGTGTTGCTGATCTGGCGGCACCGGTTCGTGCTGGACCGCTGGACCTGGGAGCTGCCCGGCGGCTACGTCGACTCCAACGAGAACCCTGCGGTCACGGCGGCACGCGAGGTCGAGGAGGAAACCGGCTGGCGCCCCCGCAGCATGAGGCCGCTGACCCGATTTCAGCCGCTGGTCGGCACCGCCGACTTCGAGAACCTGATCTTCCTGGGCGAGGGCGCCGAGGACACCGGCAAGCCCGCCGACATCAACGAGGCCGCTCACGTCGAGTGGATCACCCTGGACTCAATCCGCGACCGCATCGCTCGGGGCGAGATCATCGGTGCTGGCACCCAAATCGGGCTGCTGCACGTCCTCGCCTTTCATACTCTCCTGGCTCGCTGAACTAGCACCCGAATCTGCTCGTTGAGGCTCCGCACTGCCGATTCAACCTGGAACGGCGTGAGCCGCCGTGACAAGTCGGCCAGATCGGCGTCGGCCCGGGCTGACCGTACCTCGGAGGCAATACGCAGCGCGGCCAGGCCGGTTTCGCAGGCTTCGTCGACCTTGCGCTGGTCCGCCAATACCGAGGCGAGCAGCGTCAGGTTGAACAGCCGACCCCGATCGTAGCCGTCGATCATGTCCAGCGAGCGTCGTGCGAACCGCTCGGCCTCGGTTGGACGTCCCAGATCGCGGAAGCAGCGCCCGAACTTCGCGGCCAGGTAAGCACTGTCGAAGTAGGCAAGCCATTCCGGGCGGTCCCGGTCCTCCGCAGTCACGAACGCCTGTTCGGACTCGCGAAGGGCAGCCAGGCATCCGCGCGCACCGTTCGCCAGTGCAAGCCCGTGTGCTTCCATGACGGCCGACTCCGAGACCAGTGCTGGCACGCCCGCCCGCTTGCCGTTGTCCTTGGCAGCTTGTGCCAGATCGATGGCTAGCGCCGGGAAGCGCGGGAACGCCGCCTGATGGCTCATTCCGGCCAGCATTTCGCCTGCCAGCGCGTCGTCGCCGATGTCTTGACCATGGTGCATCGCCTGCTGGAGATACCGCCGGCCGGAATCGGCATCGCCCACGCCGAGTGACCGGCCGATGCTCGTGGCCGGTGGCAAGTTCGTAGTGACCTCGGCGGAGATTCTGGACGAACGCATGCCCGCGCTGATCATTCGCGCTGACTGGAGTCGTTTCAGACCGCGCATCGGCCGCATCGGTGGTCACCTCAGCAGGCGGTGGGCCGTGCTCGAGTGCGCGGGTGAAGAACCGGTGGGTGGCCGCCAGATCCCGCTTCTCGGAGACCAGGACGTACCGGCTCTGCCGACGAGCGAATCTGGCGGGCCCGCGGCCCGCCAACTTGGAGTGCCGTCCATTTGGTCGCTAGCGAACCGTAGGGCGACACGGAATCCTGCTAAGCGGGCCGACGGACCCGCCTTTCGCCCCAGGGCGTTCACCGTGTCCATCGTCAGGTCCCGACCGACGAAGCCGGAAGAGGGGAAGGCACATGCCACTCAAGTCGTACGGGGTCCTGGCGGGGCGAGCGGTGGCGAAGCGTCGGGAAGGGAGGCAGGACGACACGCCGCACTACCAGGTCCACGTCGAAGACGGAAGCGGGACGTCCTACCGCATCGCCGTCAACGTGAAGTCCCAGCAATCGCCTTCGGAACTGCGCTATCTCGTCGACGACGATTTCACGCACCCGATCGTCGACGCGCTGCCCGAAGCCCTGTCGGGATGGATACCGCTCGACATACAACCCCGCATCACCAACCTCGACTACATCAGGGGCAATCTCTTCGACCCGGCGGCGATGCGCACGCTGCCACCCGACGTCGACGGCCCGGACAACGATCTCGCCGATCTGCTCGACCACTACGTGGACCGGGCCATTGCGGATGCCCAGGCGCGGGTGTACGCGTTCGGGGAGCGTTGGGGCCCGGAAGATCGTGTGCGGGACAAGGTCTTTGGTTTCGAGCCCGGCAACGGCGTCCACGACATTCACATGAACCAGGGCAACAGCGCCGCGTTCCGCCGTGACGACGGAGTGTGGCAGGACGGAGGCTTGCTCTTGCATTTCCCCGCGCAGTCGCGCTGGGCTGCGATCTTCCTAGCCTTCCAGAGCCAGGCCTGGCACACCGACGACATCACCGGGCACGCGATCGTGGACACCAAGCCGCCTCCGGATCTGGGCGCGGAGATCGTCCGGATCGCCGCGGCACTGGTCAACCCGGCCGGCGGAGCTCCGGAAGCCGAGACGGTCACCCTCATTAACATCTCGCCCGCACCGGTCGACCTGACCGGCTGGCGCATCGCCGATCGCCTGGCCCACACCTGCGCGGTTCCTCACGGCCCACTCGCCGCCGGAGCCACGCTCGTGGTGAGGATCACCGACGGGGTGCAGCTGGGCAACAACGGCGGCATGATCACTGTGCTGGACCGGGCCGGACTGAAAGTGCACGGGGTCTCGTACACCTCAGACCAGGCGCGCCGCGAAGGCTGGACCATCGCGTTCTGACGGTGATCCCGGATCACCGCGGTTAGCTGGGCTTAGACGGCGGAGCCGTCATGATCGAGTCAAGTAGTTGGTTGGTGAGTCTCCTTCGGGTTTGGTGGGTGTGGTCAGGCTGCGAGGTGAGCTTGTTGGGCGAGTTGTTGGAAGGCGGCTTGGTAGGCGTGGGCCGCGGCGCGCAGGCGGGAGGGTGCGGGCGGGTCGGGATCGGTGATCTCGGCCAGTCCGGTGCGTAACAGGTGATCGTGAGCGTGAGTGAACAGCAGGGCGTGTTGCAGCCCGGTGTCGGTGATCTGGTAGCGGCGGGTGCGGGGAATGCGGTGGATGAGTCCGTGGGTGCGTAGTCGCCGCAGGTCGTAGGTCATCTTCCCGGCGGTGATGTCTTCGGGCGTGGTGCCGAGGAGGGGCGCGATGAGGGTGCGCAGGTCACGATTGGTGAACCCGTGAGGTAGCAGCCGGTGGATGAGGAGCGTTTGGAGGAGGGCGTGGACCCGGCTGTCGCCGAACCGGAGTCCGGGGATGCGGGTGCCGTTGCTGGTGATGATCGGGGCGGTGAGGTGGGTGAATGCTTGGGCACCGCGGATCGGGTCGTGGCTGATGCGTTGGACGCCGAGCAGGCGCCGGTTGGCGGTGAAGCCGATCTGCCGCAAAGCGGTCAGGTTCTGTGTGGTCAGCCGTTTGGACAGTCCGAAGTCGCGGGTATCGTTGATTGTGGTCTCAGTCCGTAGTGCCCTGCCTTCCTTGTGATACTGCTTGACCTTGGCGTTTTTGTAGTCGATGTGCAGGGACGGGATGACCCCGTCGGTGATGACCCGGGTGCGGAACCGGCCCGGGGTGCGGCGGTGGCCCTTGCGGATCACCCGCCGGTCGAAGATCAGACTGATCTGGTCGGGGCGGCCGATGTCGAGGTTGTCGTGCAGGACCTGCTCGAAGAAGATCCGCCCAGAAACCGGGCGATCCAGCATCTGGGTCAGGGAGAACTCGGCCTGTAGAATCGACAGCTCATAGCGGTAGCCGGCCTGTTCGTCCTCGGGAGCCAGTGGGTTGGGCAAGATCCTCAACCATTCTCGCTGCCGTATCAGCCCTGCCAGCAAGAACGCAAGCGGGATAGCCAGGAAGACCCAGGCAAGTATCCATAGTCCAATCACTGCTGCTGTCACTTCTTCAGCGCCGGGTTGTCGCCGCTCTCCGATGACAGCACTGGATGCCGAATCGCCGCAATGACTCGACAAGCCGGGTTGCCGTGGGGTTGTAATGGAGCTGGTTCTCCCTCCGATCGTCGACCCAGGCGACAACGGTCATCGAAACCAACCTGGGCGGGTACTGTCGGCAACATCGGCCAGATCCGGCGGGTACCTGGTCGGTGAGCGCACGATGAAGCTCGCCAACCAAACAGTGAGCACCCGATCCTTCGAATCGGGGCGCTGACCAGCATGGTTGCGCTTTGCTGTGAACGGTCGCCCAGGTCACTAGGCGGCGACTCTGCACCACAACCGGTGCGCTGGTACCGCGGCAGCGTCACCACCAGCCGCGCTGAGAGGCCCCTAACGGCGACTGTGGGATCGGCGGAACGGGTGTGTGTCCTGCCTGATCGGCACTGGTGTCGAGGCTGGCGACGCCTGACGTGTCATCCGGCGATGACGGTGCTGCTCGACGATGCGCGGCAGCGGGTTTTGATGATCTGGCGGCATCGGTTTGTGGGGACTGCCGGTTCAGCCCGGAACGACGAGAGCCGATGTGACAGGTCGGTCAGGTAGACGACTGTGCGGGGCTGACCGCACGTCGGAGGCAAGACGCAGCGCTGCCAAGGCTATGGGCAACTCGGAACCGGAGTATGTGCGGCCTGGTTGTTGCTTGATGTCATAGGGTGAGTGCTATTCGACGTACCGGCAGTAGTGGCCGGTGCCGACAAAGAAATTTCCGGCGCAGAGGTCGTTGATCGCTGCAAGGTGGTGGGCGGGGACTTCTTCGACTCGGTACCGGGCGGGGGCGATGCCTACCTGCTGAGCAACGTCATCCACAACTGGGACGATCACCATGCAGTGCAGATCCTGGGTAGATGTCGGGCTGCGATGACCGACACCGCCTGCGTGCTGCTCGCTGAGTTCGTGTTGCCGGAGGGCCGCCAGCCGTCGATCGGAAAACTTGTGGATTTGGAGATGCTGGTCATTACCTCTGGTGGCCGCGAACGCACCGAGTCGGAGTACCGCACGTTACTTGGCCGCGCTGGGCTTCGACTCACTCGAATTGTGCCGAGCACCGGCGCGATCAGTCTCGTGGAGGCGGTCCCTGACTCATAGAATTGATCATGTCTGAAAACTCCGGAGCTGAGCATGGCGATGGGATCATGAGGACACCTGGTTACGAGGGAGGCAGCCGATGTGCGGTTTGATCGGGGCGCTGCTCGCGAAGCCGAGCCTGACGCGCGGGCGCATCGCGGCGGCGCTCGCGACGATTGCTCACCGCGGACCGGACCACACCGGCTGGTGGTGCTCGGCCGATCGTCGAACGGTGCTTGGCCACGTGCGGCTGAGCATTATCGGGTTGGCCAACGGCAACCAGCCGCTAGCCAGCGGCGACGGTGAGGTGCGCTGTGTGGTCAACGGCGAGCTGTACGGCTACCGGGCGATCCGCAGTACGCTGCGGGCGCAGGGACGGCACTTCACCACCGACTCCGACTCCGAGATCGCGCTGCACTTGTATGAGCAGGTGGGTAGCGACTTCGTGCACCAGCTGCGCGGGGAGTTCGCGGTCGTGGTCGCCGATCAGCGTCAGCGCTGCCTGATCGCGGTGCGCGACCGTTTCGGCATCAAGCCGCTGTACTACACCGTCCGGGGCGGGGACGTGCTCGTCGCTTCGGAGATCAAGACCCTGCTGGCGCTGGGGGCGCCGGCCTGCTGGGACCAAGGAGCGTTCTTCGCCGAGTGTCACGGCATCCGGCCAGCTGATCGGACCCTGTTCGCCGGTATCCGGGCGGTGCCCCCCGGCTGCATGCTCGTCGCCCGCGACGGCCAGGCGGAGATACGCCGGTACTGGGACACCGACTATCCCAGTCGCGCGGCCCTCGTCGCCGACGGACGCTCGGAGGCCGAGATCGTCACCGGGTTCCGGCAGGTGCTCGACGATGCCGTGGCCGAACGGCTCGTCGCTGACGTTGAGGTGGCTTCTTACCTCAGCGGTGGGATCGACTCCAGCGCGGTGCTGGGTCTGGCCCAACGGAAACTGAACCGCCCGATCCGGGCGTTCACCATCGTCTTCGGGGACGAGCTGTACAACGAGGAGCGGCTGGCCCAGCAGACCGCGCAATGGCTCGGCGCCAAGTTCATGCCGGTGCCTGTCAGCCAGCGCGATCTGGCCGAGGCCTTCTCCGACGCGCTGTGGCACGCGGAGACGCTCATTGTCAACGGCAACGCGGTCGCCAAGTACCTGCTGTCCCGGACGGTGCGCGACGCGAGGATCAAGGTGGTCTTCACCGGGGAGGGAGCCGACGAGATCCTCGGCGGCTATCCCCCGTTCCGCCGGGACATGCTGCTGTACAACACCGAGGGGCAACCACCGGAGGACGTCGAGCGGCTGCTCGCCCAACTCGACGCGGCCAATCAGGCCTCGCGTGGGCTGTTCACCGCAGACGGCGTGCGCGCCCCGGGACTCGACGCGTTCGGCGTGCGTCTGGGCTGGATTCCTTCGGCGATCGAGGTGTTCTCCACCCACGCGGCCAAGATGTATCCCTTCCTCACCGATGCCTACCGCGAGGCCGCTCTGCGCACCGATCCCTACACCGAACTGCTCGACACCCTCGACGTGCCCGGCCGCCTCGCCGGCCGCGACCCGGTCAACCAGGCGCTCTACATCTGGATCCGGACGGTGCTGCCCACCTTCATCCTCACGGTCGTCGGTGACCGCATGGAGATGGCGCATTCAGTCGAAGGCCGAGTGCCCTTCCTCGACCACCACCTGGCGGAGTACGCCGCGCAGATTCCCGTCCAACACAAGATCCGCGGTCTGCGGGAGAAACATGTGCTGCGCGAAGCCGTCCGCGACTGCGTGCTGCCCGAAGTGTATGACCGCCAGAAGCAGCCGTTCCTGTCACCGCCCGCCCGGGACAGCGGCGACGCACTCGCCGTGTTCTGCCAGGACACCCTGCGTTCCCGATCCGTCGACGACCAGCCGTTCTTCGACCCGTGCCGGCTCCGCGGGTTGATGGATCAGGTCGCCGCAATGGAACCGGCCGACCGGGGCGCGTTCGAAAGCGTCGTCCTGGGGATCGTCAGCACCTGCATCCTGCAACAACGCTTCGGCCTCGCCGCCTGATGCGGAACGTTCGCGACCTTCCCTAGGCCACCTCTCGGCACTGCAAGTTACCTGAGTGCAGCGGTAGACCATCGGCCCACAGGGTACTCAGGGTCCGTGGCCGCCTGGGTGTTCTCGATCGTCGACCGGCTCGGCGCGGCCGGTGTCGGCCTCCTGATTCTGGTGGAGAACCTGATCCCGCCGATCCCATCCGAGGTGATCTTGCCGCTCGCCGGGTTCCGGGCGAAGGCCGGCGCGTTCAACGTCTGGCTGGTGTGGCCCGCCGCGACGGCGGGGTCCGTCACCGGTGCGCTCGTTCTCTACGGTCTGGGCCGATGGCTCGGTTACGACCGGTTGTGCCGGCTCGCGGGTCACAAGTGGTTCATCCTGATCAGCCAAAAGGACCTCGACCGTGGCAATCGCCTGTTCCGGGACCACGGCAGCAAGATCGTGCTACTCGCCCGCATGGTACCGATCATCCGCAGCATTGTGTCGGTGCCGGCCGGTATGGCCGGGATGCCGATCCCACGATTCGTGCTCCTCACCGCGATCGGCAGCGGCATCTGGAACGCCGTCTTCATCGCTCTGGGTTGGTACCTCAACGAGAACTACGAGGTCGTGGGCAAGTGGCTCGAGCCAGTCAGCTACGACATTCTCGGCCTGATCATCGTCGGACTCGTGTGGCTGGGGATACGCCGGCTACCCAGCCGCAACTCTCGCGTCAGCACCAAACCGCCCCGATGAAGGTCTTCGGCGTGCGCTTGCGGCGGATCAGCCTCCGATTTCGGGGAGTCCGGGTGGTACCAGAGTCGGGGTCGGCGTCACCTCGCTAGACACCGGACTGTCGGATGTCTTGGTTGGGCTCAGCTCCACATCGGAATCGCCGTCCGGGGTGGTAGTACTGGTGGCGGTGTCGGGAGCGGTGGGGGGCACGGTGGGTGTCTCGGACACCGGTCCTGCCGGAGTGTACGGCTCAGGCGGGATTGCTGGTTGCCGCGGACCGGGCGGGTCGGTGACTACCTGCCCGATGGTGGTTCCCTTGCCGTTACCGCCTACGGCCTCGCCGCTGGCCCACTCGAAGCCGGTGATGACCATCATGGCCAGGACGAAGGCACCGAGTGTCCCCACCACCACAGCCCCCCACCCCAATGTGGCGAACCGCCGGGAGCTGTCCCCGGGCTGTGGTCGGCGAGTGCTGCCGGCGAACTCCTCGAGCTGCTCGTCGCCAAGCGAGGAGTTCGTCGCCGCGGAGTGGGAGCGCTGGGTCGGGGTTCCTTCTCGGGAGGCCGGCAATGACCGAGTGCGCCGCGCGAGAGTGTGGACCCTCTCTCGGCTGCGCTCTAGCGAGGCCTTGTACACGGCGGTGCCTACGGTGGTGATCACGCTGGCCCCAGCGGCCCCGATCAGGGTGCCAGCAGTGCCGATCCTGGAGCCGAGCACGGCGGTGGTCACTGCGGCGAGGGCAGCTGCGGCGACGTGAGCCAGGTTGAGGTCGATCTTGCGCGTGGTGTCGTCTGATCGAGGAGGCGGGTGCGGCGCAGTCATGATCTCCTGTATGTCGGTGGGTTCAGGTGTGGGATCTTCCCTGGAGCAGCGTCCATCACACCCGGGACAGCTCACCCTGGTTCATCCGGGCCGGGTAATTCTCTCGCCTTGCTGTCTGAAGATCTTGCCATTGCTTGTACAGTGCGCGCTGCATCTCTGCTTGCCGCCTAGCTCGCGCATCAAGCCGCCACTCGCTCAACCTGCACCCCACGAGAGCACCAAAAATCACCGAGATGAATGCAACCAGAACGATAAAACCAAGAACCATTTCCATGCTCCTTTCTCAGCGGTCTGCTTCGTCGACGTGGTGAGAGGCCAAGGGCCGGTGGGTCACCTGTGCCCCTCGCCGACGGGCCCTCAGCACAGCGGAAGTCCGGATCTTCAGCTCTTCCTCCTGGAGCTTCGCGGCGCCCTGGCGGGACGCCGAACCACTCTGATGGCCTGGGCACCCGCTGCGGGAACCAGGACGGTTGCTGTCAGTTACCCGGCTTCACTCAGCGGTAAACTCGGTTCTCACTGACAGCCGGCGCACGAAGCTGCCATTAACACGTCGCAGCCACGGAGCACCGCTGAGCACATCATCTGATCATCTCAGCCCACACGGTGTTGCCATCGGGCTGAACATCGACGCCCCATGCCGTGGTGAGGCTCTCCACCAGTTCCAGTCCCCGACCACGCACCTGGCCCAGTGGGTCGGTCGAACGCTGCACCGGTCCGGGGAACCCGACCGGGGAGGCATCTCGCACGGCGATTCGCAGTCCATGCCGACCGCGCTCCAGGGTCAAGCCGACATCGGTGCACGCGTGTTCGACCGCGTTGGCGACCAACTCACTGGCCACGAATTGGGCGGTCTCCTGCAACTCATCGTCGACCTGCCACAGCGGGCACATGTCGCGGACCAACCGGCGCGCGATCGCCGAGGCGCCAGTGTCGCAGGCCAACTGCATCCGCACCCGCACCACCGGGGGTCGCCAATCAATCGCGGCCTCGGCCTCGAGTAGCAAGTGATATACGGGAACCAAGTCCGATACCCGGCGAGCCGCCAGCGCCTGCGCCATCTCCGGATCAGGTCGGCACAGCGCGATCTTTGCGGAAGGCCAGCCGCCACACTGGGTCAGCACCGCGGGAAAAATCGTCACACACGATGCTCGGCCCACACGGAACCCGTCGAGGTCGACCACAACCCGGCCGTGGTCGAAAAGCTCCTCGGCCAGCACCCGGCGAAGCTCCGCAGCGGTACGCACCGTGAGCAGCCCCCGCGGGTGCACCACCAGTACCTGGCCGTGATGATGAACCGCTATATCGAGCGCATAATCCATCAAGTCCCCCCACCCCCACCATCAAGTCCCCCCACCCCCACCTCCGCCTACGGACCGTGCCGAGGCATGCACACAGAGCTTACGGCCCAGCGCAAGGCCACCAGCCCAGGCGGTGGCATTAGGAACTCTTCGGGTGATAGCACCGTAATGCCGTTGCCGCCGCCGGTCCGCGCGATCCCCGGGACGTCAGGCTTTCCTGACAACTTGGTTGACGTCCATTGCGGAGCGTGTACGGTCCGGTGTCGACTGTAACGCCCGGGGGGGAGGAGTCGCCCAGTGACACGCCAGCCTGACACCATGCCACTCGCTGACACCAGGCCACTTGACGCAATCTCATGTGAAACCGTCCCACGACCATGTGGTGGGCACCTGGTGAGCGCAACGTTGAGCTGTTTTCAACCGGACACGACCGTCTGCACGGTAACCGGCAGGGTAGACCTGTTCACCGCACCAATCCTGACCGATACGCTCACCGAAGCGGTCCACGACGACCGTTCACACCTTGTGATCGACCTATCCGCTGCCGCCTTGCTGGACTCGGCCGTGCTGCAGGCTGTCTTCGAAGCCCTCGACAGATACGACATCGACGGTCACGTCGCCGTCGTGTTCGACTCGAACTCCGACGTCATCACATCGCCGGAAATCACGGCCCTGGACGAGCTGCTCGACAGGCATGACGATCTGGCGAGCGCTCTCCTGGCCTGCGCCGGTGCTTCGATCTCCACCGCCGGGCGCCACCGAGCAAAGGCCCGGCCTCGCGCCCTGTGGAATCCGTCGTCCCGTGGCTGTCGATGACCGGGATTCGCACTACAGTCACCGCTGCGCGAACCGGAGTTGAGTGGCGCATCAAGGGGCAGCCACTCACGTTGGAGTCCCGGGTGACGGTGACGCGCCCACATACGTCATCTGCCCGATGTGGAAGGTCCAGATCCGTCCCTACGGTTATGGTTCAGCAGGCCCGAGTCGAGCAACAGGGGGCTGACGTGGCCGCAGGCGAATCGAATGTCCAGTGGCAGCGGGGCCAGGATGCACTCCGCCACGAGGTTGCGCGGGTCACTGCGCTATTGCGATCCATCCAGGATCCGGAGTTGCACGCGGTGGGTCAATGGAACCTCGGTGAGGTGGCCATGCATCTCTCGCAAGTCTGGATTGCCGTGCCCGGCCTGGCCAGGCGCAATCTCTCCCGCGTCCACGAGGTGATACCCGGCCTCGCCGGCGCGGCCGGTGACTCGCTGATCCGGGACATGTGGGACCTGGCCGAAACCACCACCCTCGGCGTGAAGTCCGACCCCGAGCGGGATCCGGCTGTCCTGGCCGACCGCATCGAGGCCCGGGCAAAGGAGTACTTCAGCGAATGCGTGGGAGCAGACCCCGATGCGACCCGAGCGTGGTTGGTTCAAGGAGCCACCGTCCGGCAGTCGACCTTGACGTATCACCTGCTCAATGAGACGGTCATGCACGGCTACGACATCGCCCATGCAGCAGGACGGAAATGGCGGATCGAGCCGGCCTATGCGGCCATGATTTTCGGACGATTCCTCGTTCCTGTGATCCAGGCTCTCGGTCCACGGGCGATGGTGGACGCTGGTCAGGCAGCACATCGACGGGCCAGCTACGACCTGCGCATCCGGGGAGGAGATCGGTTCCATTTCGTCTTCGACGACGGCGCGCTCAGTATCGGAGGCCCAACCCCGCGCAAGGTCGACTGCCATATCTCGGCCGACCCCGCGGCGTTCCTCATGGTGGCCTGGGGCCGGCAGAGTCAATGGGCGGCCATCGCCAAGGGCAAGCTGATGGCCTGGGGCCGCAAGCCGTGGCTGGGGCCTCAGTTCAGGACTTTCATCCGCAACCCCTAACCACTCACGCAGCGAGGTAACCTGCCCAGGGTGACCGAGGGTGCCCCACCGCTCAGCACGCAGCCGCTCAGCACGCAGTCACTCGGCACACCGCCGGCGGATAGTCGATCGCTCGGCCGGTCCGAGCCTTTCCCGTTCCTTGGTCGATCCCGGGAGTTGGCCGTCCTGCGGCGGGTGCTGCGCGACGCCCGCCAGAAAGGCGGCAAGGCCGCGCTCATGCGGGGCGAAGCCGGCATCGGGAAGACGCGACTGCTGGCCGAGATCTTGGCGTACGCCGATGAGCAGGGCTTCCAGGTGCTCAGGGGTACCACCGACGAGCTGGCTTCCGACCGGCCGCTCGGGGCACTGATCGAGGCGTTCGGGCTACAGGCTGATTCGGCTGATCCAGAGCGAGCTGCAATCGGCCGGCTGATCACCGGGGAAGCCGGCCGACGGGCGTCCCAGGCGATGTCCCAGGGAACACCCCAACCCGCCATTGCCGCCGCGGATGTCGGTTTCCGCGTTATCGACGAGTCGGTAGCCCTGCTGGCGCGATTGGCCACCGACCGGCCGGTCGTCGTTGCCTTCGAGGACCTGCACTGGGCTGATTCGTCGACCTTGCGCGCCGTCCGTGCCATCGATCGAGCCCTGCCCGACCTGCCGGTAGCTCTGCTGATCACGCTGCGGCCCTTTCCTGAACGCGCCGGGCTGGCGCAGGTGATCGACGAGCTGGTGAGCCACGGCGCAGCCCTGCTGGAGCTGCCGGCTCTGGACGACCCGACGGTCATCGCGCTGGCCGGAGCGGTGGCCGGCGCGCCACCCGGGACGACGCTGTCGGGGCAGCTTTCCGGGGCGGCGGGCAACCCACTGTTCGTGATCGAGCTGATCAAGGTCCTGCTCGAGCAGAGCAGCCTGGCGGTTCGCCAAGGACGAGCCGAAGTCGCCGACGTCTTGCTGCCACAGACCTTGCCGCTGACCATCCTGCGACGGGTGAGCAACCTGGCGCCGGGAACGCTGCAGGTCTTGAGGGTAGCGGCGGTGTTGGGGCAGGAGTTCTCAGTGGCCGAGCTGGCCATGGTCACCGGCCGCAGCGCGGTCGCGCTGCTGCCCGAGCTCGATGGGGCGCTGCGCGCGGGCCTGCTGGCAGAATCTCCCATGGGGCTGGCCTTCCGTCATGACCTCATCCGGGAGGCGATCTATCACGACGTCACCCCGGTGCTGCGTCAAGGCCTGCACCGCGAAGTGGCCAGGGTCTTGACCGCAGCCGGCGCCCCCGTGGGCCAGGTGGCCGACCACCTGTACTTGGGAGCGTCGGCCGCCGATCCCGAAGCACGAAGATGGTTACGCCAGGCGGCTTCCGAAGCCGCCCCTCGCTCGCTGGCAGTGGCGGTCAAGCTATGCGAGCGGGCCTTCCAACTCACCAGTGCCGACGATCCCGACCGGGATGCGGTGGCAGCGGAACTGGCACCGTTGCTGCTGCAGGCGGGTAGACCGAAGGACGCCGAGCAGGTCGCTCGGGAGATCCTGGCCCGCGGTCCCAGCGCACCCCATGAGGTCGTCCTACGGCGGGCACTGGGAGAGGTCTTGTGGGCGATTGGTTGGCTCGAACCGGCCGTCGCCGAGCTCGAAGCCGTTGCCCGCGTCCCCGGCGCATCGGACCGCGACCGGGCCGGCTCGCTGGCCTTGGCCGCCAACATCAGGGTATTTCTCGGCGACCCGCAAGGAGCGGGGGTCCAGGCGCAACAGGCCCGGACGATGGGACCCGACGACGACTTCGCCGGCTGCCTCGCCCACCAAACCCTGGCCCTGGCGGCGCACGCGAGGGGCGAGTTGGCCGAGGCAGTGGAGCTGGCCCAGCGGGCTGTCGAGATCGCAGCTCGCAGCCGAGACCCCAGAGTCGGTCACCTGCATCCGCATCTCCACCTCGGGATGGCGCTGCTTGACGCCGACCGCCGAGGCGAGGCCCTGGCCACATTCCAACTGGGCAGGCAGCTGAGCGAGGAGCGCGGCAATGTGATGTGGCTGCCCCTGCATCACGCGATGCTCGCCATGCACCGAGTCATGAACGGCGAGTTGACCGACGCCTTGGCCGAGGCGGAGGCGGGCCTGGTACTCGCCGACGAGGTCGGGACCCGCCTGCATGCTCCCCTGCTGCACGGCGTGGCCGCCCTGGTCGCGCTGCAGCAGGGCGATATCACCGCCGGTGAGGCCCGGATGTCCGACGCCGAGGCGGAGTTCATCGCTTCAGTCAGTCAAGACTGGCAGCTCACCGCCGTCGCGGAGGGGATCCGGACGGCGGGAGCCCGCTGGCCTCTGGAGTGGGGCCTGTGGATCCAGGCGCTGCTCTGCGAGGCTCGGGGAGATACCGGCCAGGCGCGTGCGCTGCTGGAGGACGCCTGGGAACTGGCTGCGCCCTTGCGTTTCTGCTTGTCCTACCGGTTCTTGGGGCCCGACCTGGTCCGCTTGGCAGTCGCGGCGGGCGATCGGGAGCGAGCGGCAGCAGTGGCTGACGAGGTAGCCGACGGTGCCCGGCGCTCCGGTCTACCCGGCGCAACCGCCGCGGCGCTGCGCTGCCGGGGCCTGGCCGACGGCGATCCCGCCACGCTGCTGGCCGCGGTGCAGACCTACCGCCAGGTGCCACCGACCATCGAGCTTGCGCTGGCCTGCGAGGACGCCGGCACGGCACTGTGCCGGGCCGGTCGCACAGCGGAGGCGATTCCCGTCTTGGACAACGCCCTGGACTTCTACCTACGGGCAGCCACGCAGCGCGGGGCTGCCCGGGTGGAAGCGGCGCTGCGGACGCTGGGCGTCCGGCGTCGGCGGGCCGGGCGGGTGCCCAGACCGTCGATGGGTTGGAAGAGCTTGACCGGCAGCGAACTGAGCGTCGCACGGCTGGCGGCCGAGGGCCTGACCAACCGCCAGATCGGAGACCGGCTGTTCATCTCCCGCCGGACGGTGGGAACCCACCTTGCCCACATCTTCCAGAAACTCGGCGTCAATACCCGCACCCAACTAGCCGCCCACCGCCAACGACAGCGATAAGCATCCATGTCGCTGCCCAGGGTGCCTTCCCGACAGCGATAAGCATCCCTGTGGCTGCTCCTGCGTTCCTCTCTCCGGTTCAGCAGTTCACGAGGCAGGCTCACGGACTGTAAGAGATCTACTACTGAACGTCACACCGAGACAGTCTGGTGACGTCTAGTTATTTTCTGGCGATACAACTGGAGGTTGACCACGCTATCGTGAAGACGGGGGGACTGCCATGCGCCTGAGAGTCATCAACCGGTCGCTGATCGGGCCCGTCTTCCGCGCCATACCGGTCTTCGTGTTGCTGACCTCGCTGCTGTTGGCGGAAGACCCCGCCGCGCCAGAGGACTACGGTCAGTACTCGCTGATGACTCAGCGCCATGCCGGAAAGTTCTACTCCGGCGGAAGCCTGGCGGGTCAGTGGTCGTGGACACCGCAGGGCGACGAGTCGGAAGTGGTGTGGGGCGATCAGTCGAAATGGCCACCAGTCAGCGCAGAGCGGTTCATCCGTGCTGGGAACTGGGTCTTGCTTGACGGCTACGGATACCGGGGCCATGGCACTTACTACGTACAGCGGGTGCACCGGGAGTTGATCGGCGACGGATCCTGCCGGAACCTGATGCCGCTACCGTCGGAGGGAGGCCGCCAGCACTACGTGCAGTGGACAATCCCATCACGGGCATACTGTCTCCAGGCGTGGGGCACGGTCACCGAGCAGCTCACCGGCAAGATCATCATGGACTTCTCCCATACCCAGGTGTGGTCCCCGCCCAGCAGCTGCCACAACACCTACCTCGGTACCCAGACCTGCATCCGGCAGTGGGAATCATGGTCGGACAACAAAGAGTCTCCCGGTGCCCCGATCACCCGCAAGCTCGAGCGCAGCGTGCTACTCGCCCGCGGTGTCGGGATGGGCTTCGTGATCGACCAGTCATACCCGCATCCTTGGCATGCCGAACTGCATTCCGAGTGGGCCTGGTAACGCCGGCTACGCGCCCCGAACAGGTGGCAGCGGACCGACGTGGCCGGGGTGCCGGCTGACCCTGCGCCTGCGCGCTTGCCCGTAACGTTCATGAGCGGCCTGCTTGCTCACTCCCAGGGAGTGACCGATCTCGGTCCATGGCGCGCCCCGTGTCCGGGCCAGCCGCACCAGCCTGGCCCGCCACCGGTCCACGACTCGAGCAAGCGTCTCCACTGCTGTCAAGGCCTCGAGTACCGGCTCGACCGGGCTCCCGTCATGGGGTTGCGGGTTGCTCGCAGGGACGGGCCGCTCCGTGTTCGCGGTGGCGTCCTGCGGGAGATACCGCCCGAACCGCTCCGCGGCGTGCAGCGCCTCGTAGGTCTGCCACGGCAAAGGCGTCGGGCGAGACGGCGCGCGTCGCGTCCGCGGCGCAGGAATCGGCTCGCTCGGGTCGTTGGCAAGCTCACTCTGAGACGGGAGCTTCAGGTACACCCGGGTGGTGGATCCCTGCGGGCTGGTGTGTTGCAGGACCAGATCGGACAGGTAGTTGATCAGAAGCCCACGGCTGTGTGATCGGCTGAGATCAGCCGCTTGGCGGCCGATCAAGGGATCGACAGTGTGTCCAGGGTCTCGCACCTCGGGATGCCGCGCTGCGCAGTCCCGGCCTTCGCAGTTTCGGACTTCGCAGTTTCGGACTTCGCACACGAGGTAGCCGTGCTCAACCCAGATACTCAGCGTGCCGGCCGGTCCACCATGGACGAAACTGTTCGCCGTCAGCTCACCGACGATCAGCTTGAGCTCCGCGTGATCACCGTCCAGGCCGAGGCGAGTGGCCTGGTCGCTGGCGAACTGCCGGGCGAGTGCCTGGTTGGTGACATCGAAGGAAAGACTGGCGGCAGCCGCCGGTGGGGTGAGTTGGTTACGGTCGGCGAGTAAGCGTTGCGGCGCATACGCGGTGCTGACCCGCTGTCCGCTGGCATCGATCAGCAGTGGGTGGCAGGCTTGCGCATCGGTGAGAGTCTGCGGGCCCAGTCTGTCAACGTCATATGGGCACAGGATGGTGACGCCTCGGCCGGCGAAGGCCGTGTTGATCAAGGCCTCGTGCTGGGCGCAGGCCGGGTACTCCATTCCGGCGCCGCCGGACCATCTGTGTTCGCCGATGATCCGGACTCGCCCGGTGGGGTGGGCGTCGGCGAAGGCGCACAGCACGCTGGGGATGAGCCGTCCCGGGTTGCGGCCGGCTCGGGTCATGTCCAGCAGGCGCACCCGCGCAGCATCGGAGCCCAATTCGTTAAGAATAAGCCGCAGGTTCGGGCCCGGCACCGCGACGGCCACCGGTTCACCGGCCAACAGCCCCTCGCGGATGAACGGCACCGTGCCTTTGAGGTACTCCGCGGTGCCGCGGTAGAAGAACGCCCGGTGTACGAACTCGTCGGCGGAGCGAGAACCGACCACACTCACCACCTCGTCTCGATGCGACCAGCAACGTGTACCCGCCGACGGATCGGCAGGCATCATCACCGCGCCTCGCCCCGCTACCCAGAGTAGGCAC
>JBOHHF010000108.1:0-19078 GCA_050700495.1 Pseudonocardiaceae bacterium | reverse complement strand
GGGTAAACGGGGTGCGAATAACCCCGCTGAGCCCGCTGAATGCGTCACGGGACGGTGGTGAGGCGGGCTACGGCGGCTAGGGGGACCGGAAGCCACAGTGGACGGTTGTTGTATTCGTAGTCGACCTCGTAGATGGCCTTGTCGAGTTGGAAGGCACGTAGCAAGACGGCCTGCTCCCGGGGGTCCGGGGCGACCTGGGCGTAACCGTCGCAGAACGCGTCCCGATTGTGGATGATCCAGGCCAGCACCACCGCGGAGTGTTGTTGCGGGTCGGCGTCGCCCAGCCACAGGTGATGGGCGGCGTACTCGAAGGACTGCAGCATGCCGGCGACATCGCGCAGGGGTGAATCGGGAGCGATCCGCTCGGCCAACGATTCCATCGGCGCACCCTCGAAGTCGATCAACACCCAGCCGGTGACACTGCGCAGCACCTGGCCAAGGTGCAGATCGCCATGCACGCGCTGGATCATCACCGGGCCCGACAGCCCGCGTACCGCGTCGAAGGCCGCCCGCAGCGTCGGGCCGGATGCGGACAACGCGGGCACCTGGGCGAGCACCCCGTCCAGCCTGCGATGCATGCGATCGGCCAGCGCGTCGAGGTAGCTGGCCGGTGCAGGAGAGCTGCCCAGCGCGGTGGCCAAGTCGGCGTGCACAGTGGCCACCGCGTGGCCCAACCGATGCGCTTCGGAGGCGAAATCGCCGCCGACATCCTGGGGCTGGGGATGTTCTGCATGGCCTGATGCCCCCTCGAACAGCAGGTCTTCAGCCACGAGGTCCCGCAGGCTCGCGGTCGCCATCGACCAGCCGTCGGCGGTGCCGCGCAGGTACTCGGTGAGCATCCCGTAGGTAACCGGGGTGGACTCCAGCGTGCCCTCGATGCTGCCCAGCGGCGCGGCGATGTGGGTGCAGCCCACGCTGGCCAGCGCGCGATGCAGCTCCAGGTCAGGGCTCGAGCCCATGGCCAACTTGCCGATCAGCTTGAGAATGTAGGTCTGCCCGTACACCAGCGAGGTGTTGGACTGCTCGGCCCCGACCGGGCGGGAGCGCAGCTCGGTGTCCAACGTGACTCCCTGCTCAGCGGCGAAGCGCAGCCCCTCCACCTCGGTGCCCTTAGCCATCAGATCAAGCAGCATGGCGGTGAGCTCCGGATCGTGCACCGCCTGGTACACTGCGTACTCCTCGACCGAGGCCACCCAGGCGTGCCCGAGGGTATCCGGAAGGTCGCTGCGCACCCCGAGCAGCAGCTGGTAGCGATCCGGGCGCGGCTCACCTTGATCGACCTCGATGACGGCGTGCACTAGCCGGGCATCCGTCCCGCCGAGATCGGTGGCGCGCACCGGGGTGACCGCTCGTATCGGGCGGCCCTTGCCGGCGAACCAACGCTGCTCGGGCAGCACCGCCACCAGCGAGTCGGCGATGTGCCCGAGCAGGTCAGCTGCGCTGATCATGTTTCACGCTCGGTAGCGGGAAGGATGATCTGGAACCAGTAGAATCCGTGTCCCGGCAGCGTGAGCAGGTAGGGCAGCTCGCCGATCGGCGGGAAATGCACGCCGCCGGTCAGCTCGACCGGGACGCCGCCCGCGTGTTCGGACAGGTCGAGCTCCACCGGCTGCGGGAAGCGGGACAGGTTGTTCACGCAGATAACCAGATCATCGCCGGTGTCGTGGTCACCGGCGTGGTTGCGGTGGTAGGCCAGCACGCTGGGATTGGACGAACCGAGCTCGGTGAAGTCGCCCAGCCCGAAAGCCGGGTGCTCACGACGCACATGGATCATCCGCCGAGTCCAGTTCAGCAGTGACTGTGACGAGTTCGACTGCGCCTCGACGTTGAGCGCCTGATACCCGTACACCGGATCCATGATCACTGGCAGGTAGATGCGACCTGGGTCACAACTAGAGAAACCCGCGTTGCGGTCCGGGGTCCACTGCATCGGCGTGCGCACTGAATCCCGGTCGCCAAGCCAGATGTTGTCCCCCATCCCGATCTCGTCACCGTAGTACAGCACGGGGGAACCGGGCAGCGACAGTAGCAGCGCGGTGAACAGCTCTTGCTGGTTGCGGTCGTTGTCCAGCAAGGGCGCTAACCGGCGCCGGATGCCGATGTTGGCCCTCATCCGAGGATCGGAGACGTACTCGCGGTACATGTAGTCGCGCTCCTCGTCGGTGACCATCTCCAAGGTCAGCTCGTCGTGGTTGCGCAGGAAGATCCCCCACTGGGCGCCGGCCGGGATGGACGGCGTCTGGGCCAAGATCTCCGAGATCGGGAACCGAGATTCCCGGCGGACCGCCATGAAGATGCGCGGCATCAGCGGGAAATGAAACGCCATATGGCACTCGTCCCCGCCCACGGCGGGATCGCCGAAGTACTCCACCACGTCAGCCGGCCACTGGTTGGCCTCGGCCAGCAGCACCCGCCCGGGGTATTCGTCATCGACCACCTTGCGGCAGCGCTTGAGGAACTCGTGAGTGCGCGGCAGGTTCTCACAGTTGGTGCCCTCCTCCTCGAACAGGTAGGGCACCGCATCCAGCCGGAAACCATCGATGCCGATGTCCAGCCAGAATCGCAGCACGTCGAGCATCGCGTCGCCGACCTCAGGGTTTTCGTAGTTGAGGTCGGGCTGGTGGGAGAAGAACCGGTGCCAGAAGAACTGCCCGCGCACCGGGTCATAGGTCCAGTTCGACCCCTCGGTGTCGACGAAGATGACCCGGGCGTCCGCATAGGCCGTGTCCTTGTCGCTCCAGACGTAGAAGTCGCCGTAAGGCCCTGCCGGATCACGCCGGGACTCCTGGAACCAGGGATGGGCGTCGGAAGTGTGGTTCATGACCAAGTCGGTGATCACCCGGATGCCCCGCTTGTGTGCCTCATCGAGGACTACGACGAAATCCTCGACGGTGCCGAACTCGGGCAACACAGCCCGGAAGTCGGAGATGTCGTAACCGCCGTCGCGTAGTGGGGAGGCGTAGAACGGCGGCAGCCACAGGCAGTCAACGCCCAGCCACTCAAGGTAGTCAAGCTTGCTGGTCAACCCGATCAGGTCGCCAGTGCCGTTACCGTCATGGTCCCTGAACGCCCGAACCAGCACTTCGTAGAAGACCGCCCGTTTGTACCAATGCGGGTCGGCGGGCGCGGCCTTCGCGTGTTCGAAGTCGTCGGCCTGCGGTTCGACCAGGTACCCGTCGGACAGCACCGCTTCCCCCGTGTGCGGGACGCCTTCTAGGTCGGGGTTGGACTCGATGCGAGGTTCGGCAGACATCAAGGTATGACCTTCGTGGGAGGGTGGACGAGGTGTGCCGCGCTGCAGGAAGTTCTCAACCGACCACCAGTCGTACCGCTCCAGCCCCCACAACGCAAAGGGTAGTTCGCTACCGTCAAGCGGGCCCCCGTCCGCTAAGTGGAACCGAATGGCGGTGTGAAGGCTGAACCGGGCCGCCATGTGGAACCGAATGGTGGGGCGGATGTGACTGGAGGGGTGTGAAGTGGTGGGTAACCAGGTGCCGGTACGGCGGCTGCCGGCTTGGACATGGGCCGATCAGCTTCCGACCTGGCGGGAGGCCCGGCCTGGGTTGATCGAGGCAGCGCTCAAGCGGGCGCAGGCCCGTCCGTCGGGCAACTGGTACGTGCTCGCCGCGAGCCGGGAGATCCGCGGTGATCGGCCCTTCGGCCGCACCATCGCCGGCGTCGAAGTGGTGGCCTGGCGCACCACGGACGGGGGGTTGCACGCGGGCCCTGGGGAGTGCCCGCACCTGGGTGCACCACTGTGCCGGGGGGCGGTGGCGGGCGGGGATCTCGTGTGCCGCTGGCACGGCCTGGCGATCGGGACCCGTGGCGTGCCGGGGTGGGACCCGTTCCCGGCCCACGACGACGGGGTGCTGGCGTGGGTGCGGCTGGACGCCGCGGGTGGGGAGGACCCGCTTCCCGCGCCGGTCCTGCACCGCCGGCCCGACCCTGAGATCAGCCTGGATGCGGTGTTCACCGGGATCGGGCGCTGCGAGTCCGAGGACGTGATCGCCAACCGGCTCGACCCGTGGCACGGCAGCTGGTTTCACCCGTACTCCTTCGTCGGACTCCGCGTGGTGGAGGTGCCCGGCAATGACACTGCCGCTGCGGATCGGTTCGTGGTGGAGGTGGCCTTCCGGCTCACCCGGCGCTTCGGGGTGCCGGTGCGGGCCGCGTTCAGCTGCCCTGAACCGCGGACGGTGGTGATGGACATCCTGGAGGGCGAAGGTGCCGGCAGCGTCGTCGAGACCCACGCTGTGCCGTTAGGCGTCGACGACGCCGGTCATCCCCGCACCGCGGTGATCGAGGCCACCATCGCCAGCTCCCCCCGCCCAGGCTTCGCGGTGGCTCGCCGCGGCGCCCCCCTGATGCGCCCCGCCATGCGCTGGGCCGCCGCCCGCCTATGGCGCGACGACCTCGCCTACGCCCAACGCCGCTACGACCTCCGCACCACCGGCCGCTGGCCCGGCTGATCCAGCCCGCGTTCTGGATGCAGACTGCTGTAATCAGGCCGGAATTACCGCAGTCTGCATCCAGAACACGAGTGGTCAACCCTTGCGGTGAGTTCGGACGTACTCCTCGAGCTGTCGGGCCTGCTCGTGCTCACCCAGCGCATGCAGGACGCCGGCGAGATTGCTGGCTGAGACCAAGGTGTGAGGATGGTCCTCGTCTAGGACTCGGCGGCAGCGAGTGAGGGTGTCTTCGTGGAGTTGGCGGGCTTGCTGGTGTTCACCCAGCGCGCGCAGGGCGTGGGCGAGGTTGGCCGAGCCCAGGGTGTTGGGGTGGTCCTTGCCTCGCAGCCCCTGGTACAGCTCGAAAGCCTGTTCGGAAAGGGGCCGGGCCAGTCGCGGTGACCCCTGCGTCTGCAGGTAGGTGGCGGCGCGGTCAAGTAGCCAGGCGACATCCTCGTCGGCCGACTTGGGGTCCCGGCTGGTGACGGTGAGGACGTGCGGGAGCAGTTGTCGCCACGCTGGCCAGGTGACCGGGTCGTTCCAGGGGCCGGCCGGAACTGTCGCTCGGAGCAACCGGACGGCGACCGCGGCGATGCCGTCCCCGGCTGCGCTGCCGGCTTGACGACTTAACAGAATCGCTTGCACCAGACGGTGCAGATGCATGCCGTCGGTGCTGACCCGGGCTAGTGCCCGCTGGCGCAACGTCCGAGTCAGGCCGGCTCGGACAGCTGCGGCACCCGGCCGCGCAGCAGGCTGATCGACTCTTGCCGGGTGAACACTTCCACTTGCACCGGGGTGGCCAGCTCGTGCCAGTCCGGGTTGCGGGACGTGATCAGCACATGGCCGGCGCCGCCGGCAGGTAACGGGCCAATGCCTGCGGGTCCTCGACGTTGTCGTAGATCAGCAGCCAGTGCTGCTGGCCATGCAACGTGCTGAGCAGCCGGGACACCGCGGACTCGGCCGGGTCGGTGGCGTTGGCCAGGCGGAGGGTGCGGGCCAGCTCGGCGAGCCGATCCGGAATGAGCGCGGGTTCCTCCGACGGCACCCACCACACCACGTCGTCGACGAACAGATCTTTGGGGCCTTCCGCGTCGTCGCCGAGCAGCAGCACCAGCCGGGACAGCCCTGCGTCGCCGGCCGCCTCGAACTCCAGCTCCGTGTAGAACAGCTCCGGGCGATCCCGCACTGGCGAGCCGTAACGGAACCCGATCAGCGCGACGTACACGTCCGCGTCGAGCACCGCCTCCCGGCTCACCTGTGAGGGCTGCTCATCCCGCGGGCCGAAATACGCCATGTCGCTGATGGCGTCACCGGCCCTGGCCACGGCCTGCTCCGCGGCAGCGACGAACGAGCGCCCGGCAGGGAGCCGCCGTAACTCCGAGGTATGGCTCAGAAACACCCGCCGTGGCCGTGGCACGACAAGATCTCAGCCGAAGCGGGCTGCGGCGGCGCGCAGCGGGGCGAGCCGGCCACGGATGGGAACCGTCCACAGCGGGTGACCGCGCACCCCCCACCGGCCCAGCAGCGCGTCGGCGGCAAGGAACCCGCTGGTCGCGGCACGTTCCATCAGAGCAACCGGAAGGTCTACCCGGGTAAGGTCCCCGGCGAGCACCACGGCCGGATCTGGGGTAACCACGGTGGGCCGGTCGGCAAACGTTCCGGGGGCGAACAGGGGGCAATCGGCCTGCAATTCGTGGCGCTCGTCGATGATCGTGGCGGCGGCGGTCTCGGGGTAGATCCGCCGTAGTTCCTCGACTAGCCGCCGCTGGCCGGCAATAGGGTCTCCGGTCAGTGCGTAGGCGTGCAGTTCTACCACTGAACCGCCGGTTCGGCGCGCCCATCGGGCCGCCTGGCCCTCGAAGCGCTCCAGCACGCTGACGTTGTCCAGCGGCCCGAAGCCACTGGTGCCCAGAAACCCCGGCCGGTCGGGGCGGACCGGGCGGTCCAGCCACAACCGGGAGACCAGGAAGGGCGGGGCGGTGCGCAGCCGCGCGATGCGTGCCCGCCACGCCGCGTCACCAAGCTCGGGCGATGAGGCGAGCACCGCCCGCAAACCGGCCACATCGGTGGCCAGCACCACGGCGTCGACTTCCGATACGTCGCCGCTGGCTCGGACGGCGAAACGACGGTCCGGCCCGGGTGCCACCTGCTCGACGGCCACACCGGTGCGCACCACCACGCCGAGCTCAGCCAGATAGTCGCCCATCGGATCCCACAGCGCCTGCGGGAACGGTTCGGCGGTCACGTCGAAGACCAGGCCCTCGGCCGAGCCCAGGAAGTAGATGTGGAACATCGTGGCCAGCTCGGCTGCCGACAGCTGGCGGGGATCGGCGAAGAAGCTGCGGGAGAATACCGAGAACGCCAGGTGCCGGGCCGCGTTCGGGAAACGCACCCGCTCCAGGAACGTCATCGCATCCTGGTCGTCCAACCGCCAGTAGACCTCCGGCACCGACACGTCGACCAGCGGTAGCGCGGCCACCGCATCGATCCGGGTGACCAGGTCCCGCCACTGGAAAGTGGGGCTGACCAGTGCGAAGGCCAGCGCGTTCCACGGTGGTGTGCGGGGCAGGCCGGCGAAGGTGTCGCGGTGCCCGTCGGCGTCGATCAACGGGTAGTCCGCCAGCGGCATCAGCGCCCGGCCGAGCGGATCGGCCCGGCGCAGCAGCGCACGCAGGTTGTAGTACTGCCGGAAGAAGGCATGGAACCCGCGGCTCATGGTGACCGTGGACCCGTCGGCCAGCGTTGTCGGCCAGCCGCGCAGCCGGCCGCCGAGCTGCTGCTCGCGCTCCAGCAACTGCACCTGCACGCCGCGCTCGGCCAGCGCCACAGCAGCCGCGATGCCGGCGATCCCCCCTCCGACCACGGCGACCCGGGGCGGCTGGCCTTCGGGTCGCGGCCGCCCGTCCCGTGGCGGGTGCAACACGGCCCGACGGTCCCGCCCGGGACGCTGGTCGTTGCCGTTTCGGGGGGTCACTCGCCCCGCCTGGCCACGACGGTGTGCACGATGCCGCGTTCCCATCCTGGCATCGTGGCTACCCGCACCTCATGCAGGCCGTGCCCGCGTAACCGGTCAGCCAGCGCGTCGACGGTGTCGAAGCGCAGCACGCTGCGCCACAGATAGCGGTAGAGGCTGGCCCGTCCGGTGACCACCTTCCCGGCGGGGATGATCACCGTCCAGCTCACCGCGGTCCAGATCGCGCGGCTGCGTGGCCGACCGTCCAACGCGTAGTCGTGGATCGCCAGCGGCGCCCCTGGCGCCAGCAGGTCGCGCAGGCCGGCCAGCACCGGGTCCGGGTCGGGCAGGTTACGCACCAGGTAGGCCGCGAAAATCCCGTCGAATGGGCCGTGTACCCCGGCTGCCGCCAGTTCCTCGGCCCGGGAGTGCACGAACGACACCCGCTGCGGCCAGTCAGCCTGCCGGGCCCGGTCGAGCATGCCGGCCGATGCGTCCACCGCGGTGATCGTGGCCTGGGGTGCTGCTGCGAGCAGCGCGGCCGTTGACGCCCCGGTCCCGCAGCCCAGATCCAGTAGGTGTAATCCCGCGCCGTCCCCGGGCAACTGCATCCGGCGCGCGGATCGAGCCAGGTTCTCGTGGTAGCCCGGGCTGGCACCCACCAGCCGGTCGTAACTTGCCGCCGCAGCGTCGAACTCGCTTGGAACGTCGATCGTCACGGCAGCGAGCCTACGGCCGGTCGTCGGTGCCGCATGTGATCCGGCCGCCCGAGGAGGTGGGCGACGGCTCGCCAGGGTTCGAGTTGCACGTAGTTTGTCTGGCCCCAGTCATAGGTTGCGCCGCTGACCTCGTCGTGCACGACGAATCTGTCCGGCCAGTCCATCCCCAGTGCCGGTAGGTCCAGCCAGACCCTCCCGCTCACGGTGGTGTAGGGCTCCAACGTCACCACACAAATGACGGTGTCACCGGTGGCCGGATCGGTCTTGGAGTACGCCAGCAGCGACTCGTTGTCGGTGTAGTGGAAGCGCAAGCTGCGTAGCTGCTGCAGCGCAGGATGCGCCCGGCGGATTGCGTTGAGCCGGGCGATCCACGGTTCCAGGGACCGCCCCTGGGCCAGCGCAGCGGCGAAGTTCCGAGGGCGTAGCTGATATTTCTCGCTGTCCAGGTACTCCTCGCTGCCCACGCGCACCGGTGTGCCCTCGAAAAGTTCGAAGCCCGAGTAGACCCCCCAGGAGGGTGACAGTGTGGCGGCCAACGCAGCGCGGATGGCGAACATGCCGGGACCGCCCTGCTGCAGAGACTCATGCAGGATGTCGGGAGTGTTGACGAAGAAGTTCGGCCGCATCTCGTCCGCTCTGGACGCCAGTTCCATCGCGTAGTCGGTGATCTCCTGCTTGCCGGTGCGCCAGGTGAAGTAGGTGTAGGACTGGGTGAAGCCCAGCCGCGCCAAACCGTAGAGCCGGGCCGGGCGAGTGAACGCCTCGGACAGGAACAGCACGTCCGGGTAGCGGTCCTTGACCTGCCAGATCAGCCAGTGCCAGAAATCCGGCGGTTTGGTGTGCGGATTGTCCACCCGCAGGATCCGGACCCCACGCTGCACCCAGAACAGCGTCACCCGCAGCATCTCGGCATAAATGCCGCGGGTGTCGGAATCGAAATTGAGCGGGTAGATATCCTGGTAGCGCTTGGGCGGATTCTCCGCGTAGGCGATCGTCCCGTCCGGTCGGGCCGTGAACCATTCGGGGTGCTCCTTGACCCACGGGTGGTCCGGGGCGCAGTTCAGTGCGAAGTCCAGCGCGACCTCCATGCCGAGCTCGCCGGTCCTGGCGACGAAGGCTTCGAAGTCCTCGAGGGTGCCCAGCCGAGGGTGCACCGCATCGTGGCCACCGTCGATCGAACCGATCGCCCACGGCGAACCGACGTCGTCAGGTCCGGCGTCAGGAGTGTTGTTGGCGCCCTTGCGGTACACCTCGCCGATCGGGTGAATCGGCGGTAGATACACCACGTCGAAGCCCATCGCGGCAATCCGATCCAGCTCGCGGGTGGCGGTCACGAAGGTGCCGTGCACGGGGTTGCCCTGAGAGTCCCAGCCCCCGGTGGATCGTGGGAACAGCTCGTACCAGGAGCTGAACAGCGCCCGGGGGCGATCTACCCACACCTTGTGCGTACCGCCCCGAGTGACCAGGTCACGGATCGGGTCGGAGGTCAAGATCTGGGTCACCGGCGCTGCGAGCGCGGGCGCGACCCGCTCGTCGAGGGGACGTTCGGCATCCCGCAACGCCGCCGCCGCGGCGGTCAGGACCGCGCGGTTGAGTCGCTGGCTGCCCCGGCGGGCCGCTCGATCCAGCAGCCGGGCGCCGACGTGCAGGTCGTTGTCCAACTCGGCGGCATCCTGGCCCGCGTCGATCTTCACTTCGACCGCGTGCCGCCAGGTCCCCCATGGGTCGGCCCAGGCGTCCACCCGGAAGGTCCACCAGCCGGTCCGGTCGGGTACCACGGTCGCCGCGAACTGGTCGGTGCCTGGTTCTGCGGGCTGCATCCTGATCTGGTGGCCCGGTCGGTCGCCGGGACCGTTCCAGACCACCGTGGCGGCTACCGCATCGTGGCCCTCCCGCCACACCACGGCCGAGACCGGAACGTGCTCCCCAACCACCGCCTTGCTGGGATACCTCCCGCACGCGACCGTAGGTGTCACATCGTCAATGGCTATCCGACTACTCACCGCTGCCCCTTCCCCGCTGGCTCCCAGACCGCCCCACAGTCTGCCGTTACCGGCCTCTCACCGCGCGCCCGGCGTGACCGCAGCGCAGCCGCGCGACCGCGTTCCGGAGGCAGACTGCAGTAATCGAGCGCCCATAACCGCGTTCTGTATCCAGAACGCAGGCCGGGTGCGTCGGAGTTCATACAGGGCGTTTAGCCTCGGTTAATGCACCCGTTTGGCGAGCTGTCCACGCAGCGGCGGCGGCTCGGGGAGGCGCTGCGGGCTGCGCGCGCCAATGCCGGGCTCTCCGGGGAGCAGCTTGCCACGCAGCTTGGGATCTCCCAGTCCAGGGTCAGCCGGATCGAGCTGGGCCAGCAGGCCGCACCGGCTGACCTGGTACGCCGCTGGGCAGAGGTCACCGGGGTGCCGCAGGATCGTGTCGCCGAGTTGGTCGAGTCGGCCGAAACCGCGGGTACCGAGGCGGTCGTCTGGCGTAATGCGATGAACCGCGGTTTGGCGCGACTGCAGCAGGCTAGCCGTGGGCTTGAGGCACGCGCAGCGACCATTCGCTCCTTCCAGCCGGTGCTCGTTCCCGATTTACTGCAAGTGCCCGAGTACGCCCGGCGAATCCTCGCCGCGGGTAATCCGGAGCATAGTTCGGCGGGGATCGCTGCCGCGGTGGCCGCTCGGGTGGACCGCCAGCTCCTGCTCTACGAGGGCACTGCCCGGTTCGAGTTCGTCGTCACTGAGGCGGCACTGCGCTGGCGGGTCGGGCCGCGACACGTCATGCTCGCCCAGGTCGACCGGATCACCGCCCTGGTCAGCCTGGATTCCGTGGACGTGCGAGTGATCCCGCTGGATATCGAGCTCGACACCTGGCACGAGCACGGTTTCAACCTGAAAGACGATTGCCCCGCGGATGACCCGGTGGTGACCGTCGAGACGCAGACCAGGCAGGTGACTACCACCGATCCGGCCGAGGTCAGGTTCTATCGGGATGCCTTCGTTCGGCTGCGGGAGGCCGCGCTGCATGGGCCAGCGGCCGACGCGTTGGTGCGCCGGATTCGCGAGGGCCTGCTGCGCACCCAGCCCGACTCCTGACCCGATGCGGTAGACCCGATCATCGAGCCCCGCTGCGCCGGCAAGCCCTGGTTCCCGAGTTTTAACGACAGGTAAATTAACCGCCCAGCGCGACGGTGAACTCCGGAGAGTCAACAGGTCGGCCCGGCGCGGGATAGAGTCCGTCCGTGAGAGCATTGCGCCGGTTCACCGTCCGAGCCCAATTACCGGGACCGTTGGCACCGCTGGAGATGCTGGCCACCAACCTGCGGTGGACCTGGCACCCGCCTACCCAGGACTTGTTCGCCTCGTTGGACGAGCGCACGTGGGACGCCGTCGGCGGGGATCCCGTGCGGCTACTCGGTGAGATCCCCACCCAGCGGCTCACCACGTTGGCCGCCGACGAGACCGTGGTGGCCACTACCCGGGCCGTCGCCGAGGACCTGCGCCACTACCTGGACGAGCCCCGCTGGTACCAGCAGCGTCGCGAGGCTCTACCTACTCTGCCGTTGTCGGTCGCCTACTTCTCGATGGAATTCGGCGTCTCCGAGGTGCTGCCGTTCTACTCCGGTGGTCTGGGCGTGCTGGCCGGCGACCACCTCAAGGCCGCATCAGACCTCGGGGTGCCGCTGATCGGGGTCGGGCTGCTCTACCGCTCGGGCTACTTTCAGCAGTCGCTGTCGCTGGACGGCTGGCAGCAGGAGCACTACCCGGCGCTGGACCCGCAAGGCTTGCCGCTGCACCTGGTGGCCGACGCCACCGGCGTGCCGTTGCTGGTGCACGTCGGCATGCCCGGTGGGCAGGTGCTGCGGGCGCGGATCTGGCGGGCCGACGTCGGCCGGATCCCGCTGCTGCTGCTGGACTCCGATATCGAGGAGAACTCCGACGAACTGCGCGGTGTCACCGACCGGCTCTACGGCGGCGACCAGGATCATCGGATTACGCAGGAGATCCTCGCCGGGATCGGCGGGGTTCGTGCGGTGCGGATGTTCTGCCAGCTCACCGGCCACCCCGAACCCGAGGTGTTTCACACCAACGAGGGCCACGCCGGATTTCTCGGTCTGGAACGCATCCGTGAGTTGATCAGTGGCGAAGGGCTGGGCTTCGAAGACGCCTTGGCAGCGGTGCGTGCCGGCACCGTGTTCACCACACACACCCCGGTGCCCGCCGGAATCGATCGCTTTCCGGTGGACCTGGTGCGGTATTACTTCGTCGGCTCGCCAGCCGGCACCGAGCTGCTGCCGGGCGTTGACATCACCCGGGTGCTGGAGTTGGGCGCCGAGGACAGCCCCGGCATGTTCAACATGGCGCATATGGGTCTGCGGCTGGCCCAGCGCGCCAACGGCGTCTCGCAATTGCACGGCGCTGTGTCCCAGAGCATGTTCCGCGGGCTATGGCCTCAGTTCGACGTCGACGAAGTGCCGATCGGATCGGTCACCAACGGGGTGCACGGCCCGACCTGGGCGGCGCGGGAGATCGTCAGCCTGCTCGGCGGCTCCGACAACGGCGGTGCGGCCCTGTCAGCTTCCGACACCCTGTTGTGGGACCTGCGGGGTGTGCTGCGCGCGAAACTGGTGGGCGAGGTGCGCCGGCGGGTCCGGGCCGCCTGGCTGGAACGCGGTGCTTCGGCGTCGGAGCTGGGCTGGACATCGCGGGTCTTCGATCCCCACGTGCTCACCATGGGTTTCGCTCGCCGGGTGCCCACCTACAAGCGGCTCACCCTGATGCTGCGCGACCCCGACCGGCTCCGGGCACTGCTGCTGGACCCCGAGCACCCGGTGCAGCTGATCATCGCCGGCAAGTCGCACCCGGCTGACGACGGGGGCAAGGCGCTGATCCAGCAGGTAGTCCAGTTCGCTGACTCCCCGGACGTGCGGCACCGGATGGTGTTCCTGCCCGATTACGACATGTCGATGGCCCGGTACCTGTACTGGGGCTGTGATGTGTGGCTCAACAACCCGCTGCGGCCGTTGGAGGCGTGCGGTACCTCAGGGATGAAGTCCGCGCTCAACGGTGGCCTGAATCTGTCCATCCGGGACGGCTGGTGGGATGAGCTCTACGACGGCAAGAACGGCTGGGCGATCCCGACCGCCGATGGCGTCGAGAATCCGGACCGGCGCGACACCCTGGAGGCGAACGCGCTTTACGAGCTGATCGCCACCCAGGTCGCTCCCCAGTTCTACGACCGTGCCGCCGACGGCGTGCCGACCAACTGGGTGTCCCTGGTACGCCACACGCTGGCCACGCTGCGCCCCCAGGTCCAGGCCAGGCGGATGGTGCAGGAGTATGTGGAGCGGCTCTACGCGCCGGCCGCCAGGTCGGCCGTGGGGGTGATCGCCGACTCCTTCGCCGGTGCCCGCGCGCTGGCCGAGTACCGGTCCAGGGTTCGCGCCGCCTGGCCTCGGGTGCGGGTCGCGCAGGTGGATGCGTCCGGGCTGCCCGACATCCCGGAGCTGGGCTCGGAGATGACTGTCCGAGCCGCCGTGGTGCTGGCCGGTTTGCAGCCCCGCGACGTGGATGTGCAGGCCGTCGTCGGTCGGGTCGACGACCGCGAGGAGTTGCGGGACGCGCTCGTGGTGTCCATGCAGCCGGTCGGCGAGGCAGACGGTGAGGGGCAGCGATTCGAGGCCACCGTGCGGTTGCCGCATGCCGGATTGCTCGGGTACACCGTGCGCGTCCTACCCTGTCACCCCTTGATGGCTTGTCCCGCCGAGTTCGGCCTGCTCCACTTGCCCACCTGACCGCTACTGGCGCACGGCGCGGAAGACCAGGAGGGTCCGAGCGGGGACCGTCATCCGGGTACCCGGATGCTTGCCGCGTCTGCGGGTGGGTACGCCGTCCGGGAAGCCGGTGTCCAGCACCGGCACGTAGTGCTTGCCGTATTCCGGGCCCGGCAGGGTGACCGTGAGCGGATGCGCACCGGCGTGCAGGATCATCAGCCACGAGTCGGTGGCCGGTGGTGGCGGGTGGGATCGCACGTCGGCGCCGTCGACCCACATGCCGAGGGTCCGCCGGTGGGCGTTTCGCCAGTCGTCGAGTTCCATAGGTTGGCCGTCGGGACGGAACCAGACCAGGTCGGGGGTCGCGCTGGGGGTGGTGCGGCCCTCGAAGAACTCGGGTTGTCGCAATGCGGGCGTCGCCGCGCGTAGCGCGAGGAGGAAGCGGGTGAAAGTCGTCAGCATCTCGGCTGCGTCGGTTTCGGAGTGTGGCGACCAATCCAGCCACGAGGTCTCGTCGTCGAGCCGGTACGGGTTGTTGTTACCGCCCTGGGTGTTCCAGCGCTCGTCACCGGCCAGCAGCATCGGGGTGCCGGTGGACAGCGCCAGGGTCGCCAGCAGGTTACGCGCTTGGCGGTCGCGCAGGCTGCGCACCGCGGGATCGTCGGTCTCGCCCTCGACGCCGCAGTTCCAGGACCGGTTATCGTCGGTGCCGTCTGCTCCGTTCTCACCGTTGGCCTCGTTGTGCTTGTGGTTGTAGGACACCAGGTCCCGCAGAGTGAACCCGTCGTGGGCGGTGACGAAATTCACCGATGCCCAGGGCCGGCGCCCGCGCGCGGCGTAGAGGTCCGAGCTGCCCGCCAGCCGGGAGGCGAGCTCGCTGACGCCGGGGACGCCGCGCCAGAAGTCGCGCACGACGTCGCGGTAGCGCCCGTTCCACTCGCTGAAGTCCAGGGGGAAATCGCCGACCCGGTACCCGTGTGCGGTGGCGTCCCAGGGTTCGGCGATGAGCTTGCGGGTACACAGCAGCGGGTCAGTGGTGATCGAGGTGAGCAGCGGGGCGCACGGGTCGAATGGTCCACCCCGGGGCCGCCCGAGCACGCTGGCCAGGTCGAAGCGGAACCCGTCAACGCCCAGCTCGCCCGCCCAGTACCGCAGTGCGTCGGTGACCAGCCGGACCACCGTGGGCGAGCCGGTGTCCAGCGTGTTGCCGCAGCCGGTGAGGTCATGGTCGAGGTAGTAGGCGCGCGCGTCCAACCCTCGATAGGCCAGGGTGGGGCCGTCCACGTCGCCCTCGCAGGTGTGGTTGGCCACCACGTCGACGATGACCTCGATGCCCGCAGCGTGCAGCGCGGCCACCATCGTGCGGAACTCCGCCACCTCAGCGCCGGGTACCGCGGCGTAGCCGGGATGCACCGCAAGCAGGGCCAGCGGGGAGTAACCCCAGTAGTTGCGCGCCCCGGCGCGCAACAGGGACGGCTCGTCGCAGGACGCGGACACCGGCAGCAGCTCCACGGTGGTGACACCCAGGCCGGTGAGGTAGTCGAGCACCGCGGGGTGCGCCAGGCCCAGGTAGGTGCCACGGTGCGCGGGCGGCACCTGCGGGTGATTGCGGGTGAAGCCGCGCACGTGCAGCTCGTAGATCACGGTCTGCTCCCACGGCACGTCGGGCCGGGTGCCGGTGTCCGGGCCACCAGGTGCGGTGACCACCGATACCGGGACGCTGCCCAACGAGTCGACGTCGCAGCGAGGCCCGGCGGGGTCCCCCCGGTAGCCCAGCGCGGCCTGCAGGTCGGTCACAGTGCCCTCGACCTGCCGCGCATAAGGGTCCACCAGTAGTTTGGCCGGGTTACACCGCAGACCGCGCGCGGGATTCCAGGGCCCGTGCACGCGGTAGCCGTAGCGCTGCCCGGGACCCAGGCCGGGCAGCAGCCCGTGCCAAATCCCGAAGGTGCGTTCGGCCAGCGGCACCCGCAGCTCCGTGCCGTCCGGCGACAGCAGGCACACCTCGACGGCCTCGGCCACCGAGGAGGCCACCGCAAAGCGCACCCCGCCGCCCTCAGGGTGCGCGCCGAGCGGAAACGGTCGGCCGACTTGCAGGTAGGTCACAGAGAGCCATCTTGCCTGCCCGGTCTGACATTCAAGCTGGGCCCAGCACAATGGCCGGGTGAACGCACGGAACGGGCACCTCCCGATCGACCTCACCGATCTCGTGGTGCGGATGGACGGTGTGGGCGTCCGGCGCGGCGCCACGCCGCTGCTCGATCGGGTGGACTGGCAGGTGGAGCTGGACGAGAAGTGGGTCATCCTGGGACCCAATGGTGCCGGCAAGACCACCCTGCTGCGGCTGGCTGCGACCGAACTGCACCCGACCTACGGGCTGGTGTACGTGCTCGGGGAACGGCTGGGCGGCGCCGACGTGTTCGAGCTCCGTCCACGGATCGGGTTCTCCTCGGCGGCGCTGGCCGGCCGGATCCCTGGTGACGAGGTCGTGTCCGACCTGGTGGTCAGCGCCGGTTACGCGGTGCTCGGCCGGTGGCGGGAACGCTACGAGGAGCCCGACACCGCGCGGGCCAGCGGGCTGCTAGCCGCGCTGGGTATCGCCGGGCTGGGCGCGCGGCGCTTCGGCACCCTGTCCGAGGGGGAACGCAAGCGGGTTCTGATTGCCAGGGCGCTGATGACCGACCCGGAGCTGCTCCTGCTGGACGAGCCCGCCGCCGGGCTGGACCTGGGCGGTCGGGAGGATCTGCTGGCCCGGCTGGGTGCGCTGGCCGCCGATCCGAATGCCCCCGCGACGGTGCTGGTGACCCACCATGTCGAGGAGATCCCGCCCGGCTTCACCCATGCCATGCTGATGCGCGACGGAGCGGTGATCGCCCAGGGCCTGCTCGAGGTGGTGCTGACCGAGGAGAACCTGGCGAAGACCTTCGGCGTCGATCTCGTGTTGCAGCGTTTCGGGGACCGCTTCTTCGCCTACCGGCGGTAGGACGTGTCAAATCGAAAATGCCTGGTTATTATGACTGCACGTAACTTGGAACATGAAGGGGGAACGCCGTCATGATGGGTTTCATCATCGCGCTGCTCGCCGTCGGGTTCTTCATCGGCGCAGTCGGGATCGTCAAGGGGCTGGTGTGGCTGGGCATCGTCGGGTTCGGGGTGTTCGTCATCAGTCTCATCTATGGTGCGGTCCTCACCACCAGATGAGGGGCCTGGCAGTGCTGATCCATCGCTGAGGCGGAGGCCGGTTCCCCACCGGTTCCGGCTAGCGTGCGCAGTATGTCCGACCTCGACCTGTACGCCATTTTCTACTTGACGGCGCATCATCCCGAAGTGCCCGCTGCCTTCGCCGCCGGGTCGCTCCTGCTCGGCGGTGCAGGGTGGTGGCTGGCGCCGCGCTGGGGCTGGGCTCAGCTGCCGGCGGCGCTCGCCGGGTGGGGCTTGGCGCTGGCGCTGGCCGTAACGGTGGTGCGGCCCATCGGGCTGTTTCCTTCGGGCGGTCTCAACCCGCTGATCATCGTGCGCGAATGCGTGGTCGGCAGCCTGTCGCTGGCCCGTATCTACGAGAAGCTCAATGTCGCGATGCTGGTGCCGTTCGCGTTCTTCGCGACGCTGGCGACGCGCCGTCCGGCCATCGTCGCGGCGGTCTGCCTGCTGACCAGCGGGTCGGTGGAACTCGTGCAAGGTGCCACCGGCGGCGGTACCTGCCAAGCCCGCGATGTCGTGCACAACATCGTCGGCAGCGTACTCGGAGTGCTGCTGGCAACGGTGGCACTAGAACTGGTGGCGCGGCGCTCGCAGGGCGCCACCGTTGACGTCGGAGCCGGCCCACGGCATTGAGTACCAGTTGTGGTGGCAAATTGTGAACGATCTACCCCGTTAGAGCAGTGATAACCCCCACTGGTGGGGCCCTGGTCGAGTAGACTTAGGGACACTAGGTAATCACCACACTCGTCAGTGTGACGGCTGGCACAGTACTACTCGGGGTCAACTGGGGGCGGGTGGCGCGTGAGTATTGGACCCGTCAAAGTGGGGACCGGGCACTACGAGGCCACGATCGCGATCACGGCCTGCGTCGATCCGGGCCCCGACACGCTGCATGACTGGGACCGGCTGGTGGACAGCACGCCGGGTAGCGATGTCACCCAGCTCACTGCCTGGGCACACCTGCGTGGTCGGGTCGGTTACGCACCGCTGTACCTGCTGGCGTTCCAGACTGGAGAGCTTGTCGGCGGTGCACAGATCATGCACCGCCGGGTGCCGGTGCTCGGTAGCATCGGCTACCTCCCGTACGGCCCGATAATCTCCAGCGCTGCGACCGATCGCGACGGGATCTGCCGGGAGCTCGCCAGCGGTTTGGCGGTACTCGGCCGGGGTCGGCTGCGGATGCTGTTCGTCCAACCGCCCGAAGGTTCTGACGACCTGAGCCGCGAGCTGCTCCGGCGCGGGTTTCGCACCTCGTCGGCCGGCATCGCACCAGCGGGTTCGATCCGCATCGACCTCACCGCCACCGAAGACGAGATCCGCCGCCGGTTCGCTCGGCGGCTGCGCTCGTGGCCGAAGAAGTGGGCGGCACGCGGCGTCACGGTTCGTACCGGGAGTATCCAGGATGTCGCGCTGCTCGCGTCCTTGATGACCCACTCGGCACGCCACCAGGACTACCAGCCGCTGCCGGTCGACTACATCGAGGCGATGTACTCGGAGCTGGCGGCGACCGGGCAGGCGGCGCTGTTCGTGGGCGAGGTGGATGGCGAACCCGTCGCTGCGGACCTGGTGACCGGGTGCGGTGCGATGGTCCGCGGTCGGCTGGCCGGATTCGACCGCTCCGGTGAGGCGGGTCGGCTCAGCGTCCCTGCCGCCATCAGATGGGAGATCATCCGGTGGGCGAAGGCACGCGGGTACAGGTGGTATGACCTCGGAGGGCTGCACGAAGAAACGTTGCGAGCTCTGCTTGCCGGCGAGTGCCAGCACAGCGACAGCTGGTCCAGCTCCGATCAGGCCAAGGTCGCGTTCGGAGGCACCGCATACCGGTATCCGAGCGCCGTTGAGATGATCAATCCGACGCCGCTGAGGAGCGCTTACGACCTCTCGCGACGATGGGCCGGCGGCCGCCGCCTGGTCGCCCGAGCCACCCGACGGTTTCGCGGCTCGTCGCCGAAGTGAGCTCGTGAGTGCGTAACAGTGTCATGACACTGTTACGCAC
>JBOHHF010000107.1:0-22661 GCA_050700495.1 Pseudonocardiaceae bacterium | reverse complement strand
TCAAACAGGCTGGCCTGTCACCCATCTTATCCGGACCCAGATCACCCGACGGTTGGGTTCCGGAGAACTACGGAGGCGGCGCGACCTGCCCCTGCTGGGGAATTGAGCATCTGTCAAGCCCTTGGCTCGCCGCGAGTATCGGTGTAGTCCACCGTACCCAACCTGACGAAGACCTTGAGAACCTCGCCGTCACGGTTGTGCTGGCGATGATGACCCTGGACTCACAACACAACTACATCCGGGAGCTTAAACACTTCAAGTCGGGATCGCTCCGACTCGACCACATCATTGGGGAATTGAAGACACAGCTCGATAGGGAACTACCCGGCACCATCGCCCACTTCTTGACTACTTACGGCCAGACGAGAGTTCTGCGATAGCGCGCAATCCTACAAGGCCGCCTGCACCAGGAGAGATCGCCTAGAAGGACGACGACACGGTCCCTCGTCTTCGTCGAGCGTCCGGCGCACCCAGATCTCTTCGTCATCGTCTCGGAAGCCGACCACGACCCTCCCACTACTCCCGAACCTGACCGATCAAAGATCGACGTGTCACTGTCACGCAGGTAGCGTGCTGCGCTGTATCAGTGCCTCGTAGTCATCGAAGGTCCCGGGGAGAAGCCGCAGGTGCACGATCGTGCCCGCCGGCTTCTCAACGAGGTTGACCACCTCCGCGACCGCTGGCGTGTCCGCGTCGCCCGCGACCACGATCGCGCCGGGCACGACGATCGCGGGGTTGCGAGCATCATCAAGGAAGGTCCAGACGAAACCGGTGTCGTCCTCATCATTGAGGTCGGCGGCGATGTCAACGACGACACCGTGTCCGGGCCTCCCCGTAACACGAGAGCCGAGTCGGGCGGCAGTAGCTCTGCACGTAGGCGCCCACGCAATTCCTCCCGCTTCTGATCCACGACGAGGATGCTCACAGCACGGTACGACAGTCTCGGTTCGTGGAGTTGCCGATAACCCCCGAGATCGGTCGCGCGGCCGGCGGACTACTCGGATCGACCGGTCTTTCCGGGGCGACGGTCGACGCTGTCGTGGCCGTGATCGCGCTGCGGCAGCCTGGCCCGGTGCTGCTGGTCACGAGCGACCCGAACGATATGGCGAAGCTCACCGTGAGCCGGTCCGACATCGCCGTGGTGGCGGTCTGAACACGCTTACGCGGTCATCACCTCAGCTCGAGTTCCGCCAGCTCCTCGGGCAGGAGAGGCTCGAAGCATTCACACCGGATGAGCGGCGGTAAGTCCTCCAGGCGGGGCCGCCCCTCAAAGTCCAGCCTTCCGTAGCACAGCAGGGGCTTGAGCAGGTCGGAGAGCGGCTCGTCGACTCCGGTCAGCCCACCAGTCGCGTCCAGGAAGTGCAGCCATCCCCAGACGGTCTCGGGCACCCCCTCCGGCCACAGGCAGCGGTTCATGCTGCACCAGTTGGGCACGTCGCAGCGCAGCAGGTGGTAAACGGATCGTCTCGTCCACGCCTCGACCGGCCTCGGGTCGTGCCAGCCGGCGGCTGCGGCGAGCACCAGCGTCAGCAGGTCGGGGGCGAACAGCACGCCGTTCGCCCGGCCCCATTGCCGCGCCCATGTGATCACCAACCTGTGCCGGGTCCGGGCATCGGCCACGGCGTCGTGAAGCGGGATGAGGTCGTTCATGCTTCTCCAGTCGTTGTGCGGACCGTCCGCCGGAAGCATGCACCGCCGGTCCGACAATCAGGCGCCCTCGCCCGGCCCGGGCTGTGAGATCGCAGCTGGCACGAGGTCGGTCCGGCTGAAGTTCTCCGTTCAGGCGTCGGTCCCGCCGACTTCACGGCACCGACTCTGGGCATCGACAACCGACTGCAGAACGGTCAGATAAACTTTGCCGCGGTCCTGGTCTCGGCCTCGGTTCTCGTCGCGCAGAATCGCGATCAGCGCCGAGGTATCGACCATCAACGGGGCAGCCCCCGCTCGTCGTACAGCAGCTCGCCGTGCTCGGTGCGCAGCGTCGGCTCGCGCAGCCGTGGCGCGGTGTCATGGCCGATCGCGACCAGCGCCTCGGCCCGAAGCCGGGTGTCGCTGTGCTCCCGGCGGACACGTTCCAGCCGCTCCTGAACGGACCAGTCTCCGTTGTCCATGTCTTGTCAGAAGGTCAGCCGGTCGGCTGCTGGTTTGGTGGCCGAGAGGATGCTGTAGAACCACGCGCCGCGGCGCAGTGCTTGGTACTGGCGTATCGAGGCGATCACATTGCCGTGCTGGACCGTGGAGCGGACACCCGTGACACGGCCGAGCACCGCCAGCGGGTAGGTCCAGTAGGCCATCCGATACAGCCGCCGCAGGGACGGGCGGGTGTGCACAGTCACGTCATCGACGCTGGCGTCGATGAATCCGGATTCGGCCAGATGTACTAGATGCTCGTCGGGGGTGTCGATGTCGGGGACGGCCCAACCTTCCAGCCATTCGTGCAGCAAGCGCTCGCCGGTCTGGTCGAGCGGGCGGGCGGCCCGGACGAAGTCGGCGACGACCACCCGCCCACCGGGCCGCAGCAGCCGAGCCGCTTCCCGGTAAAAGGCAGCCTTACGGGGCGCGTGGCACATGCTCTCCACGGCCCAGACAACATCGAAACTCGCGTCGGGGAAGGGTGTCTCGGTGAAGTCTGCCTGTTCGAAGCGAACCCGGTCGGTCAGCCCGCGGCGGTCGGCGTGGCCGCGCGCCATCGCGACCTGCTTGGCGGCCAGCGTGATCCCGACGACCTCGGCAGCACGCTCTTTGGCCAGCCACAAGCTGCTGCCGCCGACCCCGCAGCCCGCATCCAGGACCCGCTCGCCGGGCTGGATCTTGACCCGCTCCGCCAGCACCCGATTCATGTTCTTCAGCGCATCGGTGTGGCCGCGGGTGCTGGCATCGGTGTAGCCGAAGTGGACCGCGAGGTTGTCGGGGTTGAGCCAGAGTACTCGGTAGTCGAGCCAGGTTTCGTCGTAATAACCGACGATCGCCTTCGTGAGCGGGTCGGTCGGCGTGGGGTCGGACACCTCGTCTTGGGCGGTCATGGGCGGCCTCCCGGCATTGATCCGTTCAAGCCTACCGGCGCCGCGCCAGTAGGACTGCGGCCAGCGGCCATATCGCCTGGGCTGCGGCGAGTACCCGCTCAGCCAGTCCGATCCGCCGACCACTGCCGAAGTGCTCCAATCCGAACCAGCCCAGCAGTCCGAGCAGACCCGAAGCGGCAACCAGCCAGACGGCAGGTGCGGGCCGGATACCGCGCCGCCACGCCAGGGCGGGCCACAACGACAGCGCCGGGAAGATGATCGCTGCGGTGACGACGTGCACCGTCGAGTCACCGGTGATCGGTTGCGGGAATGCGGCCAGCAAGACAGTGGCAGCCCCGCCGGTGGCGAACAGCACACGACCTGAAACGGCTGCCGGCCGTAACCCCGCAGCCGTGATCATGTGGCACACGCCGACGCCGGCCAACGCCGCGGTCATGATCCAGCGATCGGTGGCGCCGCGGGCGGCCAGCGCACTGATGGTGTGGCTCACCGGGTCGAAACCGCTCGGTTGTCGGGTTGCGGCAAGTTGCCAGCCGCCGATCAGCAACACCGGCGCGCAGGTCGCGGTCAGCACAGCCCACCAGGGTACGGTTCGCACCTTCGCCAGGCTAGCGCCACCGGCTACTCCGCGTGAGCGCCCTTACCGAGCACGACAACACCGCCACGACTGACCGTGTAGCGCTCCCGGTCCAGCTCGGGATCGACGCCAACCTGGGCTCCATCGGGTATCACCACGTTCTTGTCCAGGATCGCTCGGCGCACCACGGCGCCCTTACCGACCCGAACACCGGGCAGCAGCACGCTGCCTTCGACGTGGGCACCGGCCTCGACCACGACGTCGTCGGACAGCACCGAGTGGCTCACCAGCGCGGCCGAGACGATCGAGCCCGCTCCCACGATCGACTCCTGGGCGCTGCCGCCCTGGACGAACTTCGCGGGCGGCAGTGGGGGCATCGCGGTGCGGATCGGCCACGCCTGGTTGTAGAGGTTGAAGACCGGATGCACCGATACGAGGTCGATGTGCGACTCGTAGTAGGTGTCCAGCGTGCCGACGTCGCGCCAGTAGCCACAGTCGCGGTCGGTGGCGCCGGGCACCACGTTGTCGGCGAAGTCATAGACCGCTGCTTCCCCGGCATCGGCCAGCATCGGGATCACGTCGCCGCCCATGTCGTGGTCGGAGTCGTGGTTGGTGCTGTCAGCGCGCAGCGCGGACAGCAACATGTCGGTGGTGAACACGTAGTTGCCCATCGACGCGAAGGTCACCTCAGGGTCGTCGGGCGTGCCCGGTGGCACCGCCGGCTTCTCCAGGAACTCGGTGATCCGCCCGGAGGCGTCCGCGCCGATACACCCGAAGACGCTGGCCTGGTCGCGTGGCACCCGGATCCCGGCAACGGTGACGCCCGCGCCGGTGGCGATGTGCTGAGCCACCATCTGCGACGGGTCCATCCGGTACACGTGGTCGGCACCGAAGACGACGATGTATTCGGGCCGCTCGTCATAGACCAGGTTCAGCGACTGGTAGATCGCGTCCGCGCTGCCGGTGTACCAGCGCGGGCCGAGCCGCTGCTGCGCGGGCACCGGGGTGATGTACTGCCCCAGCATGGAGGACAACCGCCATGTCGTGGTGATGTGCCGGTCCAGCGAGTGCGACTTGTACTGGGTGAGCACACAAATCCGGATATACCCGGCGTTGACCAGATTGGACAGCACGAAGTCGATCAAACGGTAGTTGCCCCCGAACGGCACGGCCGGTTTAGCCCGATCCGCGGTGAGCGGCCACAGTCGCTTACCCTCACCGCCGGCAAGGACGATGCCCAGCACGTGCGGCTGCCCCTTCACAATATGTCACCCTAGCCGCGGTTCGGCGGACGAGCCACGTGACGCTCACCGCCGGTCATGGACTGTTCATATCTGGGTTCATGACCGGGCCCATCGTCGGGGTTCGTCCCCAACGCCCAGCACCGGGACGCTAGCGTGACACGGCGTGCGTATCGGAGTCCTGACCCGGGAATACCCACCCGAGGTGTACGGCGGCGCAGGGGTGCACGTCGGTCACCTGGTGCCCGAGCTGCGGCAGTGGTGTCAGGTCGAGGTGCACTGCTTTGGCTCCCCCCGTCCGGAGGCACCCGATCTGGAGGTGCACAGCCATCCTGTCGCGCCGGGCCTCGCAGCTGCCAACCCTGCCCTGCAGACCCTGTCGGTGGATCTGGCGATGGCCGACGCGCTGGGTGGCGTGGATCTGGTGCACTCCCACACCTGGTACGCCAACATGGCGGGCCACCTGGCCCGGACCCTGCACGGCGTGCCGCACGTGGTCACCGCGCACTCGCTGGAGCCCCGCAGACCGTGGAAGGCCGAGCAGCTCGGCGGTGGATACCGGGTGTCTTCCTGGGTGGAGCGCGCCGCCTACGAGCACGCCGATGCGGTCATCGCAGTCAGTGACGGCATGCGCGCCGACGTGTTGGACTGCTACCCGGCTGTGCACCCCGAGCGAGTGCACGTGGTGCGCAACGGCATCGACGCCAACACCTACCGCCCGGTCGAGGAGACCGACGTGGTGCGCAGGCTCGGGGCCGACCCGACGCGGCCGATCGTCGCATTCGTGGGGAGGATCACCCGGCAGAAGGGAGTCGGACACCTGCTGGCGGCGGCGCACCACATCGATCCGGGCGCCCAACTGCTGCTGTGCGCGGGCGCGCCGGACACCTCGGAGATCGAGGCCGAAGCCCACACTGCCGTCGCGGCGCTGTCCGCGGCCCGCCCCGGAGTGATCTGGGTGCCGGACATGCTGCCTATCGCCGACGTCCGGCAGGTGCTTTCGGCGGCCACCGTGTTCGTCTGCCCCTCGGTCTACGAGCCGTTGGGAATCGTCAATCTCGAGGCGATGGCTTGCGGTACGGCGGTGGTCGCCTCCGCCGTCGGCGGGATCCCGGAGGTTGTCGACGACGGCGTGACAGGTCTGCTGGTTCCTTACGACGAGCAGGACCCCGAGGGGTTTCAGCGGATTTTCGCGCACCGGGTCAATGAACTGCTGGCCGATCCGGATCGGGTTACCGCAATGGGCCAAGCCGGCCGCAAGCGCGCGGTCACCGAGTTCTCCTGGTCAGCAGTCGCAGACCGCACCATCCACCTCTACCGCCAACTCCTCTCCTGAGCCCCCTTTGCCGCGTTCTGGATGCAGACTGCATTAAGTCTGGGCACTGTTTACAGCAGACTGCGCCGCTTGTGGTGTTGTCATTGGCGCGGCGTCTAGTCGGTGAATGAGCGGGCCAATTCGATCAGGGTTCGAGTGGCGAACCCGGTGCCGCCCGCGTTGACCTCGTCATAGTCCTGCTCGGCGCGGGCTGGACCGGCGATGTCCAAGTGTGCCCAGGGCAGCCCCGCGGTGAACTCCCGAAGGAACAGGGCCGCGGTGATGCCTGCAGGTCCGGGCGGGCACTGCCGGAGGTCGGCGATGTCGGAGCGGACCTCGTTGACATGGTCGGCGACCAGCGGCATCGGCCACCAGTCCTCGCCAGCCCTCTCGCCGGCGGCTCGGATGCGTTCGGTGAGTTCGGGGCCGGTGGCGAACAGCCCACCGGTGCGCAGACCCAGGGACACCTTCATCGCTCCGGTCAGCGTCGCGACGTCAACCAGCGTGCTGGGCTGCAACGTGCGCACGGCATGGGCGAGCGTATCGGCGAGCACCAGCCTGCCTTCCGCATCGGTATTGGTGACCTCTGTGGTGGCGCCGCCCACGTGCCGCACCACATCTCCCGGGCGCAACGCCGACCCGGACACGTGGTTCTCCGCACAGGGCACCAGCCCGGTGACCCGCAGCGGCAGCTTCAGCTGGCCGACGGCCAGCAGCGCGGCGATCACCGCGGCGCCGCCGGACATGTCCGTGCGCATCAGGTGCATGCCCTCGGCCGGCTTGATCGAGATTCCCCCGGTGTCGAAGGTGATGCCCTTGCCGATCAGCACAAGGTGCTCTTCGGTGCTCACGTCTGGGCTGGTCATGTCTGGGCTGGTCATGTCTGGGCTGGCCTCGCCGGGCAGCCAGGCCAGCTCGAGCAGTCGTGGCGGACGGGCCGAGCCGCCGCCGACCGCGAGCACTCCCCCGAACCCGTGCTCAGCCAACCAGCGCTCGTCGCGCACGGTGGCCCGTAGACCGGGCACGGTGGCGGCCAAGCGAGCCGCGGTCCTCGCAAGCCACGCCGGGCTCTTGTGCCCGCTCGGGGTGTTGGCGAGGTCTCGGGCCAGGCCGGTGGCGCGGCCGAGCACCTGTGCGCTGGCGACCGCGGTGGTGAGTGATTGCGGTGCGCGCCCCGGCGGCGCAACCAGCCACACGGTGGTCGTCCTCGGGGGAGGGTCACCGCTGGTGAACCGGTAACGGTGCGAGCCCACCACGCATCCCAGCGTAAGTGCCGCCACCTGGTGGGCAGTCGCGCCGGGAGGCAGGTGCACCTGCACGGTGCGCGGTGCCCGCCGCTTCGCGGCGCCGTCCGCCATTCGCGCCGAGGTGGCCCGGATCAGCGCAGCACCGGCTGCCCGCCAATGCTGCACGCTGCCCTGCCCGGTGCCCAGCAGCCACCCGTGATCGGGTTCCGCCGTGGCCGATGGCACCACATGCACGGAACCCGCGGCGGCACGTACCCGGTACTGGACCAGCCACTGTTCATCCACCCCGAGCGCATCCGCGCCAGGACCCATGACCGGTGGACCGTCCGATGTGGACCTTCCCCGTGCAGACTGTCCACTCTGCGATGATCCATTCGGTGGCTGTCCGACCAGGACGACATCAGGCACCCCGGGACCGCGCCGCCCCTGGACCCGGACCTCGACCAGAGGGGTGGGGACCTTCGGTGTCGCGGGCACGGATGCCTCCCGGTCAGTTCGTGACGAGGCTCCCGGTACGTCTTCCAGACCGAGGCCAGGCGACGATGGACGATGGACGGTCACTCCACGACGGCTCGCAAGGCCTCGCCGAGTTCGCCTGCCTCGTCCGCCGACATCTCGACGACGAGCCGTCCACCGCCCTCGAGGGGGACCCGCATCACGATGCCTCGTCCCTCCTTCGTCACCTCGAGGGGACCGTCGCCGGTCCGTGGCTTCATGGCCGCCATAGCGTGCTCCCTCCGTGCAATTCGTCACCGCAGGTGGCCACGCGACACCGGTGACCCCCTGCATTCTCCCTTATCGCCGCAGAGCCCCGAAAAGCAACCGATGATCTCGGGTGAGCGCTGCGCACCGTCCACCTGGGACCTGTGCGCTCACCAGCGCCGAAGCTCACCCTGCGGTGCGGCGGAAGCATCCGGCGAGATGGTCGTCGACCATCCCGGTGGCCTGCATGAGCGCATGGCAGGTGATGGGACCCACGAAGGTGAAACCACGACGTCGCAGGGCGCGGGCCATCTCTTCCGACTCGGGAGTGCGAGCCGGCACGTCGGCCACAGTGCGTGGCGCGGGACGCCCCACGGGGTCAGGCGCGTAGGACCACAACAGGACGTCCAGGCCCTCGCCGAGAGCGGTGGCTGCCCTGGCGTTACGCACCGTAGCCTCGATCTTGGCACGGTTGCGGATGATGCCGGCGTCAGTGAGCAAGCGCGCGACGTCGTCGTCGGTGAACGCGGCGACCGCAGAGGGGTCGAAGCCTGCGAATGCCCGCCGGAACGCATCGCGTTTGCGCAAGATCGTCAGCCAGGACAGACCCGACTGGAACGCCTCCAGGCTGAGCCGCTCGAACAGGGCGGCCTCGCCATGCAGCGCAACCCCCCACTCGATGTCGTGGTAGTCGCAGTAGTCGGGGGCCGAGATCGCCCACGGGCAGCGCGGGCGGCCGTCGGTACCCGGCGCTGGGCCTGTTCTCGGGCCCTGCACGGGGACTGGGACGGCGCGCATCGCGTCCTCGCCGCGGCTCACCTGGTGCCGCCGCGGCCACGCGGTGGCACCGCGAAGACGGTCATGGTTACTGCTGCGCCTCCAGCTCGGCCACTCGGGCCCGCAGCACGTCGAGCTCGGCAGCGGCCCGCTGCAGCGTCCAATCCACTTCGGACATCCGGTATCCACGCAGCACCTGAGCGAACCGCACGGCGCGCACGTCATCGCCGATAATCGGTCCGTCCGGCAGCCAGGTCGGGGTGGTGTCCGGCGGCAGTGCGGCCAGCTCCTCACCCCGACCGAAGACCAGCGAGGCGACCAGGAACACCACCGCGGCCACCACCACCGCGACGACAAGATAGATCAGCACCGTACCCACGTTCCCGATCGTGGCACGTGGGTGGCTCGTCAGGGACAGCCCCTGGCGAACTCAGGCTGAGCGTGCGGCGAGCACGTCGCGCATCGGCGGCCGGTCGGCCACCAGTACCCCGGTCTCGGTGGGCGTGAAGCGGCCCCGGAGCTGCACGAACTGGGCGATGCTCGCCGATCCCGAGGCCTCGGCCACCCCGCAGCGAGGCAGTGCAGCGCCCAGAATCTGCCGGCACATCACGCCGAGCTCGAGCAACGAGCGGTTGCGGTGCTTGCGCACCCCGAGGTTCACCTGAGCCAGCCCGGCCAGCCCGTAATGAGTGTGCACATCGAGCAGCAACCCGATCTCCACGCCGTAGCCGGCTGCGAAGGGCACCGACTCCAGGAACGTGCGACTCGCCGCATACTCGCCACCCAGCGGCTGCACCACACCGGCCAGCTCGGGGCGCAGCGCGTTGAGCAGCGGGCGAGCCAGCAGCTCGGTGACCCGGCCGCCGCCAGTACCCGCCTCGACGTTGTCTATCCGTAGCGGACGCCGATAGAAGCCCTTGACCAGATGGACCTGGCGACCCATCCGAAGACCGCGCTGACGGCGCTGACGGCGCAACAGCAACGGCCCGAGCAGCGCGGGCACGAACCCGACATCGAAGTCGACCAGGTCGGAGTCGATGAACACGAGCAGATCGCCCGAGGTGGCTGCCAAGGAGCGCCACAGCACCTCACCTTTGCCCGGCCAAGGTTCCAGCTCGGGCAGCACATCGCCGCGGTGTACTACCCGGGCACCGGCCTCGCGGGCCACCTCGACGGTCCGGTCGCGCGAACCAGAGTCCATCACCACCAGCTCGTCGACCAATCCCCCGACCAACGGTCGTATTTCACCGACCAGCGCCCCCACAGTCGTCTCCTCGTTCAGCGCGGGCAGCACCACGCTGACGGTCCGACCCTGCTTGGCCGCCACGAGTTCCTCGACGGTCCACAGCACGCTGTGCACAGTGGCCTGGCCGAACCACCGCCGGGTCTGCGGAAGCAGCGCCGATTCCCTCATGCCGGTCCCCTTATCACGATTCCTGCCTGGTCAGGCCCCGGCTGGTGCGCACGGGCGGTCGGGTCCCGGCGATCGAGGCCACCATCTCCAGCACGCGGCGGGTCTGGCGCACCTGGTGGACCCGCAACACCCGAATACCGGCCCAGGCAGCGATCGCGGTGGCCGCCATGACGCCATCCACCCGGTCGTCCACCCCGGCGTCCATTGTCTCCCCCACGTCCTCATTGGACAGCGCCTTACTGGACAGCGCCATGAGCACCGGCCACCCGGTAGCGACCAGGTCGTTGCTGCGGCGCAGTAGCTCCAGGCCAGGCCAGGTGTCTGGGCCGATGTCGCGCGTAGGGTCGATCAGGATCGCCTCCTTCGGCACACCGAGCCCGACCAGCATTGTGGCCTGCGCAGTAAGATCGTCGATGACATCACACACCACATCAGTGGTGGGGACCCGGTATGGCCGGGTTCGCGGCACGCTCCCGGCGTACTGGGCGCGCCCGGTGTACTGGCACACCACTCCGCACCCGCGCTCGGCAGCGGCCTCGGCGAGCTCGGGATCGAGACCCGCCCAGTTGACGATGTCGGCACCCGCCTTCAGCGCCGGACGCGCCACTTCGCGCCGACCGGTACGGACATTGATCAGAAGCTCGGGGTGACGCTCGCGGACGGCAGCCACGAAGGGCACCATCGCCCGGGTATCCTCGGCCGTCCCGATGTCGGCGATGTCGACGATATCGGCACCCTGGTGCACAGCGCGGTCCACCGCGGTCATCGCGAGCTGGTCGGGATGAGTGCAACCGCGATCGGAGCACGAGTCCGGGGTCCGCGTGACCGTCCGCGTGACCATGGCCATCACCGCCGCCCGATCGACGGGTAACCGGCGAGCCCCGAACCGCACCGGGGGCATTGATCGGCCGGCTCCGGGAGTCATCCCGCACCAACCTTCAGGGTGGTCGCGGTATCGGTGATGACGACCAGCGCCGACCCGCAGCAGGCACTCCACAGGCTCAATGCGCGTCCTGCCAAGCCTGGTAGGAGGCGCCGACCAGCCGCACCACCTCGTCCACGTCATCGGTGACGTGCAGCAGGGCGAGCTCAGCTTCGGTGATCTTGCCCTGCGCCACCACGGTGTCGGCGAGCCACGAATGCAGCCCGCCCCAGTAGGCCCGTCCGAGCAGGACGACGGGGAACTTGGTGACCTTCTTGTTCTGCACCAAGGTGAGCGCCTCGAACAACTCGTCCAGAGTGCCGAAGCCGCCAGGCAGGCAGACGAAGGCCTGGGCGTACTTGATGAACATGGTCTTGCGGGTGAAGAAGTAGCGGAAGTTGATTCCCAGGTCGACCCAGGGGTTGAGGCCCTCCTCGAAGGGCAGCTCGATGCCCAGCCCGACCGACAGACCGCCCGCCTCGGACGCCCCGCGGTTGACCGCCTCCATGGTCCCGGGGCCACCACCGGTGATCACCGTGAAGCCGGCGGCAGCGAGCGCGGCACCCAGCGCACGCCCGGTGGCGTACTCCGGATGGTCCCGGGCGGTACGTGCCGAGCCGAACACGGTGACCGCGCGGGGCAGTTCGGCGAGCGCTCCGAAGCCCTCGACGAACTCAGCCTGGATGCGCAGCACCCGCCATGGGTCGGTGTGCACCCAGTCGCTGGGGCCCCGCGAATCGAGCAACCGCTGATCGGTAGTGGTCGCCTCGTGGCGGCGGCTGCGCCGCAGCACCACCGGCCCCCGCTGCCTCTCCTGGGGGTGCTCCTCGTCGCCCCCGTTCCTGTTGGGCCCCTGGGACCCGTCCATCGACATGACACCAGCCTAGTGAGCCGCCTCGTCCGCCCCGTCCGCCCCGTCGGCACCGACGCGCCGGCGCTGGGCGAGCCGACCGACTTCGGGGCATCCCCGGTCAGGAAGCGGCGCCACCGGTCAGGAAGCGGCGCAGCACCTCGGTGCAGGCGGTGATCCGGTCGGTGTCCACATTCTCTTCCCGGGTGTGCGCGAGATTGGGGTCGCCGGGACCGTAGTTCAGCGCCGGGGTTCCCCTCGCGGCGAAGCGGGACACGTCCGTCCAGCCGTACTTCGCGACCGGTGCGATCCCGATGGTGGCCAGGAATTCCTGCGCAGCCGGTGCATCCAGACCTGGTAATGCACCGGGAGCACCGTCGGTGAACTCGAGGTCGAACCCGTCGAGCACCTCGCGAACGTGCTGCTGGGCGTCCGGCAACGAACGGTCCGGAGCGAAGCGGAAGTTGACCGTCATCTCGCAGGCGTCGGGCACCACATTGCCCGCGACGCCGCCGGAGATGCCCACCGCCTGCAGACCTTCCCGATAGGTGCATCCGTCGATCTCGACACTGCGTGGCCGGTAGCGCCCGAGCCGGGCCAGCACCTCACCGGCAGCATGGATGGCGTTGTCCCCCAGCCACGACCGGGCACTGTGTGCACGGCGACCGCGGGTGCGGACGTCGACTCGCAGGTTGCCTTGGCAGCCCGCCTCGACGGCACCACTGGTGGGCTCGCCCACGACCGCCAGCTGGGCGACCAGCCACTCGGGATGGTCGCGCTCGATCCGTCCCAGCCCATTGCGGGCCTCCTCGACCTCCTCGCAGTCGTAGAGCACCACGGTCAGGTCGTGCACCGGCTGCGCCACCGTGGCCGCGAGGTGCAGGATCATCGCGTCACCCGACTTCATGTCCGAGGTGCCGCAGCCGTAGAGCAGGTTGCCGCTGCGCCGGCTGGGCAGGTTATCGGCGATCGGCACGGTGTCCAGATGTCCGGCGAGCAGCACCCGCTGCGGGCGGCCCAGGTCGGTGCGGGCCAGCACGGTGTTGCCGGAGCGCAGCAACTGCAGGTGCGAGGCCTGCACGGTCAGCGCCTCGGCCACCGCATCGGCCAGCGCCGCTTCTCGTCCCGACACGCTGGGCATGTCCACCAACGCGGCGGTCAACGTCACCGGGTCGGCCGTCAGATCCAAGTCCACGGGTAGGACGGTAACGCCCCGATGGATACCGATCTCGCGCTACGGTGGTCCGTCGTGAACGACCCGCAGCTCACTTCCGCGCACGGCCTGGGGCTGGCCACCCGCACACCCGGCGGGACCGTGCTCGATACCTGGTTCCCGAACCCGGTTCCGGGCCTGCCGCACGGCGCTGCGGCTGGCACCGTACCGATGCGCCATGACCAGGCGCCCGACGAGTTCGCCGCACTGCTCGGACCGGACCCGGCGCGCGGTGTCGAGCTGGTGGTGGTGCGCACCACGGTGCCAGACCTGCAGGCTCCGCCACTCGACGCGCACGACGTCTACCTACGCCTGCACCTGCTGTCCCACCGCATGGCGGCCCCACGCAGCATCAACCTCGACGGGGTTTTCGGTCTGCTGTCCAACGTGGTGTGGACCAGCTTCGGGCCATGTCCTGTGGAGGACTTCGAAGCCACCCGGATGCGGTTGCGCCGGCTCGGGTCGGTCACCGTATACGGGGTCGACAAGTTTCCCCGGATGGTCGACTACGTGGTGCCCTCGGGTGTGCGGATCGGTGACGCGGACCGGGTGCGGTTGGGCGCTCACCTGGCCGCCGGCACCACCGTGATGCATGAGGGATTCGTCAACTTCAACGCCGGCACGCTGGGCACCTCGATGGTGGAGGGCCGGATCTCCGCCGGAGTCGTCCTCGGCTCCGACTCCGATCTGGGCGGCGGCGCATCGATCATGGGGACGCTGTCGGGCGGCGGAAAGGAGCAGATCTCGATTGGACGGCGCTGCCTGGTCGGCGCCAACGCCGGCATCGGGATCTCGCTGGGCGACAACTGCGTGGTGGAGGCCGGCCTCTACGTCACCGCAGGCACCAAGGTGACGCTGCCCGATGGCACAGTGGTCAAGGCCCGTGCGCTGTCCGGCGCCAACGGGGTGCTTTTCCGCCGGGACTCGGTCACCGGCACCGTGCACGCCGTACAGCGGGCAAATAAGCCCGGCATCGAGCTCAACACCGCGCTGCACTCCAACGAATGAACTCTCGACGAACACGGGTTTACTAGGATCTAAAGCCGTGAGCGCCGCCACTCCTTCTCCGCGCCGGATCCAGCCACCCGGCGAGCTGATCAACTTGGGTGACCCGGTCCGGTCCCGGCCATCCGACCCTGCCCTACACCAACTGCGCGCCGCGCTGGACACCCGGCTGCGCACCCTGCTCGCCCGCGACCCCGGTACCCGGATCGGCGAGGATCCTGAAGAGCTGCACCAGATGCGCGTCGCAGTACGGCGGATGCGAGCTGCACTCAAGGCTGCCCGACCATTGCTGGATCGAGAATGGGCCGACGATCTGCGCGCCGAGCTGGGCTGGCTGGGCCGGGCGCTGGGCCCGGTACGCGACGCCGACGTGCTCATCGAACGCCTCCGCGACCGGGCAGCCGGCTTCAATGACACCAGTCGCGAGGCAGTAGAGACTCTGATCGAGGCACTGGTAGCCGATCGGGAGACCGCCCGCGTCGAGATGCTCGCCACGCTGGGCAGTGATCGCTACATGGCGTTACTGCGCCGGCTGGCTGCCGCGGTGTCCACGCCGCTGCCCACGGCTCGCGGCTCAGCGGGCACGCCCGCTCTGGTGGAGCTGGTCCGCACCGAGTACCGCAGGATGTGCAAAGCGGTGCGCCGCGCCGGCGAAGACCCGCCCGACGAGGTCCTGCACGCGCTGCGGATCCAGGGCAAGCGGCTGCGCTACACCGGCGAGCTCGCCACCACTGCTGGTCGCAAGCCGGTGCGCAGGCTGGTGGAGTCAACGGTGGCGCTGCAGGACGTGCTGGGCGAGCACCAGGACGCCTGCGTGGCCCGGCACCGGGTCATGGGGCTACTGGACGACCTTGGCGACGTCGTGGACTTCGACGTGGTCTTCGCCGCCGGGCGGCTGGTGGAGCGCGAGGAGGCCAACCGGGTGGCGACCCGGCAGGCGTGGCCGGCCGCGTGGCAGCAGGTCCAGGACCGAGCGCAGTTACTGGATCCCGGGCCTTGACGATGTCGCGAAGGACCCGGTAGCGAAGCGGTGCTATCGGTGACGCCGACTTTGATCGAACACGCCAGTCCACCGCGTATCCGGGTCCTCATCGCGCCAGGTCTGGAGCCGTACCTCGACCTCTCGGGCGGCCTCGCGGCTATGTTGGCCATTTTGCATAAACCAAGTGGTAGCGCGAAGTTCCCAGAGTCGGCGATAGATCTCATAGCCATTCCAGGCTCGGACGTCGAAGCCGTAGGCATCAGCGAAATTAAGGTAGCGTTGTTCGGGGAGACCGAAGCGGGTGACCGTGACAGCGGTGTCGATCAAATCCCACTCCCACGGCCCGATGGCCACCCGCTCGAAATCGATGAGCACCGGATTCCCAGCATGGAGTAGGACGTTGCCGACCTCGGCTTGCCCGTGGATGACACCACCCGGTAGTACCGGCTTTACCTGGTCTAACTCGACAGCGATCTGCCGTGACCACCGAGTGAGCATCGCAATGTCCTCAGGTGTGTAGTAGCCGGGTAGTTCGGCTAACCGCCGGTCAGATGAGGCCAGCGGTCGCCATGGTTCGAGTGGTAGCCGTAGCTGGGTGGTGCGCTGGTGAAAGGTACGCAACAGTTGGCCAAACGGCCCGTAGAGGCTGCCATGGTCTGGTTCCTTGAGCCGTTCCCATGCAGTGCCCAGGCAGTCGTGTGCCTTGAGCGGCTGCTGAGCAGTGAGGTCTGCCAGACGGACCGCCGGCACATCGAGCCTGGCGAACTCGCGGGCCAGCTCAATTTCCCGCTGCACGTCAGCTTCGCTGGTAGTCGGACGCATGACGCGCACCACGTGTGCCTCGCCGATACCGAAGACAGCGTTGTTGCCGAAGCGCAACAGCTCCGGTGCAACCCCGTGAAGTCCAGCCAGCTCGCACATCGCAGTCGCCGCACGGCGGGCCTCCGTGACGGTCCAGTTCATGGGGACACGCACAGCGGTCCGCCTCTCCTCTCGTGAGTCCTGCAAGGCGTGCCCGGCAGCGACTTCTCTCCTACGACCCCGTCCTGCGGCGAGCTGCCGACACGTCGTCAAGACAGCGGGTAATGTGCGTCCAGAACGGGATTCTTCCGCCGCGGGCGGAAGGTCCGCGTCCTCCACCGATCCCCCCGACTGCATGGATCGTGATCTCGGCGACGAAATGGAACCGGCCGGACAACCGCGCACCTGTGGGGACCTGGGCGACGAAACTCAGGTCGCGTACGTCTCCCGCCACGAAGACGCAACCGTCCGCGCGAAGTGCGCGGCACCGACGTCCAGCTGATGGATCGAGCCGGGAGTGCCGTCAGCTGCCGCGATGGCCTCCTGCAGGACATCGATCGCCTCCGCTGATCGACCAAGCGCATGGTAGGTCTCGCCCAGGACGATCGAGTCGATCTCGGTGGCATCGCCTGCAGCGGACAACGACTCGACAAGGCGTTGCTGCTCATCCCGCTGCGCCACCGTCGTCCCCCTTCTGACACCACGATCGGTTCTCGTGCCGGTCGATCAGAAGATGAGGAGCTCGGCCCGATCCGCACGCACGCGGAGCTGCCCTTCGACCGCGGTGCTGATGTCCGAGTCGAGGCGGACACCGGACTGCTTGGTGAACTCGACGGTAAACGCGTTGGCGAGTTTGGATTCGAAGTCCACCGTTTGGTTCGTCAGCTTCTCTCGGAGACTGTCCGCCGAGCGCACCTTCCGCATCCAGGGATAGATCTCGATGCTGAGCATCTTGTCCATGGCGGCCTCCTTCCCCATGAACGCGAAGATGATTCCCCCGATGCTGATCAAGAGCAGGGTGAACGGTCCGCCCACGGCGAAGATGCTCATGATAGCTACGGCGGAGGCCGAGACCACGCCCGCGAATATCGACGCCAGCACGTTGCCGATCTGGTTGAAAACCTCCAGCGCCGGGGCCATGTTCACGGTCGGAACGACCTGGGTGTCACTCACGCGCACATGCGGCAAGGTGAGGGCCTCGGCCGGGATCCGGGCCCTGGTGCAGATCGGCCGGGTCTGCTCGGCAAGCAGGGTCGCGATGTCATTCTGCCATTGCGCCACGACCGGGGTGATCCACGCTCCTTGATCGTCTTTCAGTTCGCGTTGCACCGATGTCGTCACGCGGGCTGTGACGTCGTTGAGTGTTCTGATCTTTCCCTCGCGCCATTCCAGGAACGCCGGGATCACGTGCTTGGCCATCTTGCCTTTGGCGAACTCCTTGCCCAGGTTGATCGCGAGCACAGGGAAATGTTGGCCGACGATGACGTGCACCGCACCAGATCCGATGAAGTCATGGACCTCCGCGCGGAACCGGTCGACGCGATGACTGGTTCGCCCGGCGAGGGCGAGTCCCTTCGCGATTGTCAGCTCGGGTTCCTGTCCCATCATGACCCGGTCCGGGCCGACGAGATCTCGGCAGATCTGCTGAGCGAACCACATGCGCGAGGCTCCACCAGTCATCAGCAGCAGACTGGGCAGCGCGTTTAGCTCCTCCACCACCGCGGTCAGATCATCGCGAAACGCCTGCTGCCATGACAGGCCGCCCAGATCGTCTTGCGCCGCGTTGACGATGTCGTGCATGTCGCGAGGCGACAGCTTGATGTACACGTCGACCTTCTCGCCGCTCGGCGTGCGGAGTTCCTCGCTGCCAAAAGAGCGCCGATTTAGCTCGTCGTCGTCGGGGGAGACTTCGGTGGAGAAGAATGCCTCCTTGGCCTTGCGGCACGTCAGTTCCAGTGTGGCTCGGTTCACCGGCTGTTTCAGCGCCTCTGCCAGCAGGACCGGCTCCGGGTGAGCCGCGACGACCCGCCGCATGATTTCTCGGTCGATGAGTGCAGCACCGAGTCGGGGGTGTCCGTCGTCCATCGGCTGCGCGTGCAGTTTGTGCACCCACGTGTAGTCAGTCGTCGACGATCCTATGTCGACGATGAGCACACCCGTGTCGATGTTGTCGTCGGTCAGGGAACGCTCATGCACAGCCAGGTCACCGGACTCGCGGGAGTGCAGCAAAGCCGCACGCGATTCCGACACCACCTTGACCTCACCGGCGACCGCCTCGCTCAGCAGAGCCGCATAGTCGTTACGTTGCTGCTTAGTCCATCCGGAAGGAACCCCAAAGAACCAGGTCGTCGAGCCGGTCGTGAACTGTCTTTGCCCGAGCACTCGGCGAACGACCTCGCCCACGAACACGGTGATCGGGTAGCGGATCTCGGGGCCGTCGAGCTCGGGACTCTTGAAGGCCAGATATGGCCGCGCGTTCGGGGCGCGTACTGCCGGCTCGCCGATCTTCACGACCACGCCCTCCTCGCGCACCGAGACAGCGGTGATGATGCTGCGCGGCCCGCCCTTGCCCTCATTCAGGTCCACCGCCCTCGGCGCGTCGTCGGAGTTCAGCCATAGGGAAGCCACTGCAGTCTCGCCGTGCCCCAGGTCGAAGCCGATCACCGTGCTGTGCTGGCCATCACTCATAGGGCCTGCTCCTGTCCGTTCGAGGTGCCATCACTGGCTCGGTCCGGCTGGTCGAACGTGGTCGTTCCCACCCGGCCTCGCCGCAGCACCCGACGGGGGCTCACCTGAACGAGAGCGGGTGTCTTCAGGTAGCCGCCGCCTGCCGAGCGATCGGCTTCGTTATCGAAGTCGAAGTACTTGTCGACATCCGAATGGCTTTGTGGTTTATAGTCGACGACCTCGATTCCCTCGGATCTCAAGAACAGCCTGAGCCGATCGATGGTCTCCAGGGCCATCTCGGGCTTTTCCAAGACCTTGGCCTTCAGAAGCTCCTGAAGCAGCTCCAGCAACCGCTTGGCCTCGGACATCGGCTGCAGCGTTGGGGGATCCTCGATACCGAGTACCTTCTCGACTTCACTGAGGCCGTTTTGTACCGCCCGCCCGAAACGCTCCACATCGACCTGCGGTGCAGGGTGTTCGGCTGCTCGCAGCAAATTTTTAATTCCTTGCTTTATCGAAGATCGCGAGTCTTGTGGTCGCAAAATGGACTGCAGAGTGTTCGTCACGGAGGTCTGCACGGCGAGGATCAGCCCTTTCATACGGTCGTGCTGAGAACGCCCGGACACGCCATTCGAGCGGTGTACACAGTCGTCGGTGATTCGCCGGAGTGCCGTCATCGTCTCAGTGATGAGCAGTACGGAATCCTTGATACCCAGATGTTGCTCACGGCTTGACGTGAGCTTGCGCCACTCCTTGTCGAATGCCGATCGCAGGATGCCGTCCTCCCACGACGGTCCGGTCTGCTCATCAGGCTCACTCATGGCCTTCCTTCTCCTGATCCCGCGCCAAGCCGCGTTCGGTCAATGCCCACACGGTCATTTCCGTGTCGGTTCCCACCAATAACCTGTCTCCGTCGGGCGCGAACGCGAGTCCGGTCAGGTTCGACGCTGCCGTGATGGCAGGCAGTGCCTCGCCGGAGGCGGTATCCCACATCTGGACGATGCCGTTCTCGCCGCCCACGGCGAGCATCCGGCTGTTCGGGCTGAACGCGACTGCCCGCACACTCGCGCCATGCCACTGGGCGGCCAGGTCGTGGCGGGTCTGCATGGTGCCCGCGTCGAGCAGGATGACGAATCCATCCAGGACCACGTCACCGCCTCCGATGGCCAGGAGTTGGCCATCGGGGGAGTACTCCAGGGCCCGCACCGGGCTGGGCAACGCCAATCGCGGGCGTTCCGGTCCTCCCGCAAGGTCCCATACCCCGACCGCGCCCGCGTCCTCATGCCTGCTCCCGGCCGCGACCAGGCGACCACGTGGGTGCATCGTCACGGTGTCCACCCAGTCCGGTAGGTCGGCCGCAAAGACCTCGGTGCGCCGCACCAGGTCACGCACCCGGATCAGACCGTCCCCGCATCCGACCGCCACCTGCCTGCCCCGTGCACCGAAGGCGATGTCATGGACGGCAGCCGGGTACGGCACCTTCGCCTGTTCCGTCCACGTCCCCGCGGCAAGGACAGATAACTCGTGGGTGTCAGCGTTGCGGCCGTAGCCCAACCGGGACCCGTCCGGCGTCCAGTCGAGGCTGTGAATACGGCCCAGGTAGTCGTGGTGGTAGACCTCACGCCCGTTCGGGAGCAGCAACACGTCGAGCACCCCGTCGCCGCACACGGCCACCTGCCGACCGTCCGGGCTGACCGCCAACGCGGCGACCGCCCCAGGTCGTTGCAGGACGCACGAGGGCGAATCGAGCAGATCCTCGGGCTCAGCGGGGAGCCGGGTCGTCACTGGCCAGTCGTCGCTGAGCAACCGCTTGCCGGGAACGATGTGGTGCCCCACCACGGTGCCCGCGACATCGGCCAGCAGGTCGTAGAGCGCGCCGTCGGCGAGGCGTACCCGGGCCAGTGCGGTGCCCGCCGGGTAGGACTCACCAGGTTGCACGAGCCAGCGCGTCAGTGTTGCCACATCACCGGGTACCGCCCAGCGCAGGGGTTCCACACCCCGCTCCCGCGCCCGGGGCACCGCCCTGCGGCGGCCGACGCCCTCGGCCCACCGCGCGGCGCCGTAGACCACGGCGAGTTCGGGATCTTCCGCGCGGCGCAGCGGAAGTCGTAACTCCCGGGCGAGTGTCTCGCCGACGACCGGCATTCGGGTGCTGCCACCCACGAGCAGCACTCCGGTGACCTTGGCGAGGTCGACCCCGGCATCGTCCAACAGCGCCCGGCACCGCACGATCGTCCGGTCCAGCAGAGGTTTGGCCAACACCCGCAGATCGGCCACGGTCAGTGAGCTCAGCGGGGAGTCGGCCTGCAGGTAGTCCTCGGCGCACTCGGTCTCGCCGAGCTGGTGCTTGAGCTGACGAACCAAGTCGGCCAGATCGAGGCGGAGCCGAAGGGCGGTGACCTCGCCACGGTTCATGAGGGGGTCGAGCCAGTCCCGGCTGTCCGCACGCACTTTGCCCGCGATCGCGGCGTCCACGTCACGCCCGCCGCAGTCGTCCAGAGCCGCGTGCCCGAGAACCTCGCCGCCGCGCTCATCGATACGGACCAACGCCGTGTCGAAGGTACCGCCACCGAAGTCGTACACCAGGACCACGTCGCCCCGGTGCCAGGGTTGCCCGGCGACGGGTGCGGACGCCGCCGCGACGGGCTCGGCGAGCAATTCGACATCGGTGAAGCCCGCCTCGACACCGGCGGTCAACATCGCCGTGCGCCGCGGGTCGGTGTCGCCGTAGCTGGCCGGAACGGTGACCAGCAGCCGGTCCACGGGACGACCCGCCACCACGTGCGCGGTCTCGCGGAATGCTCGCAGCACCGCGGTGACGAGTTCTTCCGGGCGGTACGGTCGATCGCCGATCGTGATCGTCAAGGACTGCCCGAGGTCGCGTTTGAACTCGGTGCGGTACGCGGAGGGGTTGCGCCGTTTCCGACGTTCGGCGGGCGTCCCGACCAGGGTCGTCCCGTTTTCCACGTGCACGGACGAAGGCCAGGACGCCGAACCGGTCGACGGTTCCTTGAGCAACCGCTCCCTTCCGTCGGCAAGCAGGACCGCCGACGAGGTAGAGGTGCCGAAGTCGATCACGAGGATCGGGGCGATCAGGTCGTCGTGGGCGATCACAGCGACATCTCCAGGTGCAGGCGCGCGCGTTCGATGTGATGCAGGATTCGCTCGTACGAGCGCTGCAGCAGCCTGGACACCTCCCGACTGCCGCCATCCGCGGTGGGATCGGCCGCGGTTTGGCTCCAGTACGCCAGGCGGTGTCGCGCGTGTTCTGCCATCTCGGCGACGCTTGCCTGCGCGGGCAGCCCGAGCCGCGCGGTGATGTGCTGCCCGTGTTCCCCGGTGACCCGGAGCAGCTCGGTAACCTGCTGAGCCGAGAGGCCGAGTCTGCCGTCGTAGTGGTGTTGCAGGACGGTCAACTCCTGGAACGCGTGCTCGTTCAGGGCGAGCCGCTCGACTTCGGCCACAGCGTCGGCCAGCGCCACCCGTTCGGGACCGGCCAGGTGGGCGTCGAGTCTCATGGGCAGAGCCCGAACCTGGTCGATCACCCGACGCAGTTTGATCAGGTCGCGGCGGTTGCCGAAATGGTTGAGCAGGAGTTTGCGCAAGTCCGCCAGGCCACTAAGGTCGGCGAGAGCGTCGCGCAGATCGTCCGTCGCCTGCACGCCGTCCCGAATGAGGCGGGTCGCCAGGGTGATCCCGTAGCCGCCGAAGCGGTGGAACAGGGCGGCGCGCCTGTTCGCGGGCATCGGCATATCCGGGTACTCGCGCCTGGTGAAGAACGGGGCATGGGCGATTCGTCGTTCCAGGGATCTCGGTTCCAGCTTGGCCAGCTGGAGCAGATCCTCAAACTCTTCCTCGGTGAAGGCCTCGGCGGCGGCCCCGACCAGTGAACACGCCGGACGAATCTCGTAGAGCATCCGACGGG
>JBOHHF010000106.1:0-8689 GCA_050700495.1 Pseudonocardiaceae bacterium | reverse complement strand
ACGGTCGCCCGGCTCGGCTCAGATGAGTTGCGATTCTTATCGAACCCTCGTCCACGACGCCGGACGTGGCTGCGTTGGTTGCGAGCATCAACACTCAACTCGCCGAGCCGGTATATCAGGAATTATGCGCTGCTTGGCTCCTGCCGATCCGGCAGGTGGGTACGGTGAGTGACTGCGAGCACTGACGCTGGACAGCGGGAGGTGGCTGGGTGGGCGGGCAGCACCCGGAGCAGCGCAACGTGGTGGACACCACTGTCGCGGGGATCGCCGATGCGCGCTGGGCCGTCCGACCACCGCCGGCGACCCAGCGGTTCGCCGAGCACGGCTGGTTCTACGAGGAAGTCGCGCCGCTGCCCTGTTTCCAGTGCGGTGGCTCATTGCACACGTTGCGTAAGCCGTACGAGAGCGGCGGTAAACGGTACCGGTACGTGGCGCTGGTGTGCCCGGCCTGTCCCGCGACGTTCACCCTCTCCGATCTGGGAGTCAAGGCCTACGAACAGCTACCCAAGCCCTCGTCGGCGAATGACACTGCCGCGGCCGCGGCAGTGACGTCACCCCGGCGATGGGTGGACTGCGACGTTGCGCCAGGCGGCGTCCGGGTGCGCACGATCTCGGCCGACCAGCTACCCGAGTTCGTCACTGAGCTACTAGGCCGGCCCGGACCGCAGGTGTTCGCCCGCAACCTTGGGATGCCGCCGCAGCCCGCCACTGTCGTGGAACAGCGACTGCTGCACTGGAGCAAGATCACCGATCCGGATGCTCCCGTCCCAGCGCAACCGGCCGGGGTCGATGTGCGGGTATTGCTACCGCTAGCAGAGGAATTCGCCGGTCTGTGCGCTCGCCTGCACGCTGCTGGAGTGCCGTTTCGGCAGGTGCGGTACTGGTGGGAAGCCGAGACGGTCAGCACCGTGGGCCCGCGGGGCGATCTGGTGGGGTTGCGGGTGACGGCCGAGTTACCGGCGAGCACCAATTCCGCCCGGCACCAGAGCGCCCCGGCCCTGGGATGGCCGGCTGCGGCGGCGCGGGACGCCTTCGAGATGCTGTGGGACGTCCACGCCAAACCGCAGGACAGCGGCTGGGAACGCGTCGATGCCGCCCACCTGGTGCCCGACCAGTGGGTACAGTACCTGCCGTATCCCACCCTGAATCCGGCCCAGGCCCACGCCGTGCCCGCGGTGCTGGACAGCAGTCGACATGTGGTGGTGACCGCTCCGACCGGGGCGGGCAAGACCGTGATCGGCATGCTCGCCGCGCTCAAGGCAATCCTCGGTGAGCACCGCAAGGCCGCCTGGTTGGTGCCGCAACGCTCACTCACCGACGAGCTGGATCGGGACCTGGCGGTCTGGCGTAACCTAGGTCTGCGGGTCGAACGATTGTCCGGCGAATACGTCACCGACGTAGCGAAGGTCCGCGAGGCGGACCTGTGGGTGGCCACCACGGAAAAGTTCGAAGCGATCTGTCGCGCCTCCTCACTACGCACTGCGCTGGCCGAGGTCGCCTGTTTCGTGGTCGACGAGATCCACCTGCTCGGTGACCCCGCTCGGGGGCCGCTGCTGGAGGCGTTGCTGGCGCGGGTGCGCGGCGAGGACTCCCCTGTGCGCATCCTTGGGCTGTCGGCGACGGTGGCCAACGCCGACCACATCGCCGAGTGGCTCGGCGCGCAGCTGGTGCACAGCGCGTGGCGACCCAGCAGGTTGACCTGGCAGTTGCCGATGATTCCGGCCAGTTCCGACCGGCTGGTCGAGCAGACCGGCCGGACCAAGACGGCCACCGCGATCACGACTGCGATCACCCAGGATGGGGGCAGCGTGCTGGTGTTCTGCGGCAGCAAGCGCAATGTCCGCGCCACCGCCTTGGCCATCGCCACCGCGCGCGGCGCCGACACCCGCGGGGTCGATCCTGACGACCCGGCCCGGCTGCATCGCGTGTGCGCAGCGGTAGGGGTGGGATTGCACTACAAGGACTGGGAGCACAAGCGGGAGGCCGAGCGGGCCTTCCGCGCCCGTGAACTCGACGTCCTCGTCGCCACGACCACCGTGGCCGCCGGGGTGAACCTGCCCGCCCGCGCCGTGGTGGTCCGTGACACCCAGATCGGGTTGAATGAGATCGACGTGGCGACCGTCCAGCAGATGTTCGGTCGTGCCGGCCGGATCGGGGCCGGCGAGACCGAGGGCTGGGCCTACCTGATCACCGACGAAACGGAACGTCCCGGCTGGCAAGCGCAGCTCGTCGCGGGATACACCGTGACCTCCCGCATTGCTGACAGCCTCGCCGATCACATCCTGGCCGAAGCGGCCCAGGACCGGATCCACACCCTGGCCGACGCGGAGAACTGGTGGATCCGCACCCTGGCCTACCACCAAGGCACCGCAGACCTGGCCCCAGTGCACGCCGCGGTCGCGTTCCTGATCCAAGGCGGTTACCTCGCCACGGTCACCCACCCCGATGAGGTCACCATCGTGACCGTGACCGAGCTGGGCATGCTCACCACCCGCATGATGGTGCCGGTCGTGGTCGGAGCCCAACTGCGTGCCTTTCTCACCGACGGATCAGTACCGGCCGACCCTGAGCACGCCGAACAACTCCTCGGACAGGCCATCGCCACGCTCGTGCCCCAGCTCGCCGAAGCCCCGGTCAGCGACGTACTCCGTCCCCTGGTCGCTCAGCTGCTGCGCACCCGTGGACACCCCGACCGGCTCGACTCCACCCCCACGCCACCGGGGTCGGCGCCAGCGACTTCTTGCGACCCGGGAGACCTGGCGCAAGTCGCCTTCGCACTCGTCGCTAACAGCCCCCGGGCGTTCACCCGGTCCAGTCGCGCAATCGCGGGACTGCCCACCTCGATCCTCTACCCCATCCTGGCTGAAGCACCCCGCTATTTCGCCTGGCTCGCCGCCCAAGGCCAGCTCGGCACGGTGCACCCGTGGATCGCTGTCGTAGCCAACGATCTTGGCCGACGCATTCGCTGGCGACGGCTGGCGCCCACCCGCGGATCGGGTCGGCTGCTGTGGATCTGCGAGCTGATGGCCACCCCCGCCCACGCCGATACCGTGGTCCCTGACCTGTTCACTGCTGCCCGGCACCGCGACATCACCGCCCCCGACTGGCCCGTCGGTCGCTCCCCTCGACACTGCCGGCTCGACCAATCCGGCTACCTCGCGCTACTGCGTGACCGCGCCACCGACACCACATTCATCGAGCACGGCGACCACGTCACCATCGCTTTCCCGAACGCAGCAACCGTGACTTTGTGGACCGGCCAGAGCTATCAGGTCACGCCTCAATCGACGGCAGGTGAGTTCGAGTACCCGAAGTCGCACGAAAAAGAAATCCACCCGGATATGCGTGGCGCCACCGTCTTCACCCGTCGCGGCGACTACCAATCCCTGGGTTGGCTGTCCACCTACAACACCATCCACCTAACCGGTTAACGCTCAGGCGAGCAGCTGGTTGCAGGCCTTATCGTCATAGGATGAGAAGAACGTGTGGAGGTCGGAGAGCATCCGTGCGGATGAGGGTGCCGCGAACAGTACCGGCTGATAATGCGTGATGTCGTAGTCCTGAGTCGCCATGGCGAGCAGATTCCACGGCAGGATTTCCGCATCACGGAACGCTTCGATCTCACCGTAGGACGACAAAAGGCCGGCGCCGTAGGCCTTCACCGCGCGGTCCTCGTGGACCACGCCGAACTCGAGCGTGAACCAGAAGATCCGGCTGAAGACGTCGAGGGAAACGTCGGTCGTGGCGCGTAGCGATGCCCGTCCGGCCACCTCGTAAAGGTCGGCGAAGAGCGGGTTGGCCAGCATGTTGGCGTGCCCGATGATCTCGTGGACGATGTCGGGCTCCGGTGTGTAAAAAGGCGCTGAATGGTGGCGGATGTACTGCGTAGACAGAAACGTCCGCTTCGCGAGAGACCCGTAAAAGCTCCGCGTCGGCACGAGACCGGGCACCGGGCTGATGCGGAAGCCGGTCAGGCCGTGGACCCGCTCGTCAACCTCCCGTAGCTGTGGCACGCGCTGGGTGGGAAGCACGAGTCGCTGCGCGCCGACGAGGTACTCGGCGCACGCATACCTGCGGTGCTTGCCGGCGAGCTCGGCGGACACGACCCGCCAGACCTCGTCCTCCTCGGCGGTGTAGGTGACGTCCGGGATCGGGTCGCCGCGGCGGTAGGCGGCGCCGACTTCGGCGATCCGGGCCCGCCGCGCGCGGTACGCCGGGTCGCTGAAGCCCGGGTGATCCTCGGGCAGCTCGAACCGGGTAGGTGCGATCGGCACTGCCATATTACGAGCCTGCGCCCGGCGCGACGATCCGTCAACGTGAGGCGCAATACCTTCGACCCACATCACCTCGAGCCCGTCAGCCCTAAGGTTTCTCGTCGGCCAGCGCGGGACTGATCCGCCCGCAGACCTTCCCCAGACTGATGGTGGTGCCCCCAGGGCCGGGCGCGGTCGCCGTGATCGACACCTCGTCGCCGTCAGCGAGAAAGTCGCGGGTGGAGCCGTCAGCGAGGGTCAGTGGCGCCGAGCCGTTCCAGCTGAGTTCGAGCAGTGAGCCGCGCTCGTGCGGCGCGGCGCCGCTGACCGTGCCGGAGGCGAACAGATCACCCGTGCGCAGGCACGAGCCGTTGCTGGTCAGGTGGGCCAGCTGCTGCGGGGCTGTCCAGTACATCCCGGCGAACGGCGGGCGCGAGATCAGCTGACCGTTGAGCCGCACCTCCAGCGTGATCTCCAGCCCCCAGGGCTCGGTGCCGGTGTCGTCGAGATGCGGCAGCGGGTGCGGATCCCGCACCGGTGGCCGGATGCGCGCCGTGTGCAGGGCATCCAGCGGGACCACCCACGGCGAGATCGACGTCGCGAAGGACTTGCCCAGCAACGGTCCGAGCGGTAAAGACTCCCAGAACTGGATGTCACGGGCGGACCAGTCGTTGACCAGGCACACCCCGAACACGTGGTCGGCGAAGTCGGCCAGCGGAACCGGCCGACCCGGGGCAGACGGCGTGCCGATGACGAACCCGATTTCGGCTTCGAAGTCCAGTGCAGTGGAGGCACCGAAGGTGACGGTGCCCTCAGGGAGGCGCCGCTGGCCGCTCGGCCGGGTGACCGGTGTTCCGGAGACCACCACCGTGCCGGACCGGCCGTGGTAGCCGACCGGCAGATGCCGCCAGTTCGCCGGTAGTGGTGGTTGGCCAGGCCGGAAGATCCGTCCGACGTTGACCGCATGTTGTTCGCACGAGTAAAAGTCGACGTAGTCGGCGACCGTGAACGGCAGCTGCATCGTGACATCGGCGGCCGGCAGCAGGAGCGGCGCCAGCGCCTCGGCGTGCCGATCGTCGGTCAGCCAGTGGGTGAGGGTGTCCCGGACCGCGGTCCAGGTCTGGCGTCCCGCGGCCAGCAACGCGTCAAGATTGCCGCCGCGAAACAGCGCTGCGTGCTCGGGCAGCAGCTCTGCACTGGCCGCAGTAAGGTCCAAAATCGCATCCCCCACCGCCACCCCGACGCGCGCCCCGCCAGCGTTCTGGGGGCTTATCGCAGCCGGATTACGGCAATCTGGCCCCGGAATGAAGACGCCGAAGGGGAGTGTGTGGACAGCGAAGGGGTGGGCGGTCACGTGGTGGGGCCCCGGCCGGACCAGGTCCACGGGTAGGTGGGGTCCTCGCAGGCGATGGCGGCTTCGCCCCGCTCCAGCGGGCGGAACGTGTCCACCATGACCGCCAGCTCGTGGAAGAACTCGACTCCGAGGCTGCGCTCAATCGCCCCCGGCTGCGGGCCGTGCGAGTGGCCACCGGGATGCAACGAGATCGAGCCCGGGCCGATCCCGCTGCCCCTGCGCGCCTCGTAGTCTCCGCCGCAGTAGAACATGACCTCGTCGGAGTCGACGTTGGAGTGGTAATAGGGCACCGGCACCGATAATGGGTGGTAGTCAACCTTGCGAGGCACGAAATTACAGATCACAAAACCGGTACCGGCAAAGACTTGGTGCACGGGCGGTGGCTGGTGGATGCGGCCGGTGATCGGCTCGAAGTCGGCGATGTTGAACGCGTAAGGGTAGAGGCAGCCGTCCCAGCCGACCACGTCGAAGGGGTGGCGTGGGTAAGTGTACACGGTGCCGGTGACACCTCGAGCCCCGCGGTGCTTGATCAGGACCTCCACGTCGGTGCCCGCAACCACCTCCGGCGCACCGGGGCACCGCAGGTCCCGCTCGCAGTACGGGGCGTGCTCCAGGAACTGCCCGAACCGGGACAGGTAGCGCGGCGGCGGGGTGACGTGGCTGTTGGCCTCGATGCAGTAGGCGCGAAGCGGTTCGTCTGAGTTCGGCACCCATCGGTGGGTGGTACTGCGCGGCAGCACGACGTAATCGCCCATGCCGACCTCAAGCGGACCGAAGACCGTGTGCACCGTTGCCGAGCCGGACTCAATATAGATGCACTCGTCGCCCGCTGCGTTGCGGTACAGCGGCGAAACCTCACCTGCGACGACGTAGCAGATCCGCACGTCGGCGTTGCTCAGCACCAGCCGCCGCGCGGTCACCACGTCGTGGCGTTTCCACTCCTGGCTGTCGAACAGGTCGTGCAACCGCAGGTGCCGCGGCAGCAGTGGCTCATTGGGTGTCGTGCTGTGGTCGGGCAAAGCCCACGACCGGGCGTCGACGATCGCTGAGGGGATTTGCTCGTGATAAAGCAGCGAGGAGTCCGAGGAGAAGCCGTCGGCGCCCATCAGCTCCTCGTAGTACAGGGTGCCGTCGGCGCGGTGGTGCTGGGTGTGCCGCTTGCGGGGGATCGTGCCCGCCTGCCGGTAAAAGGTCATAGCGGTTAGAGGTTGCCGCGGCGGGCCTGCTCGCGTTCGATGGCTTCGAACAGGGCCCTGAAGTTGCCCTTGCCGAAGCCCAGCGAGCCGTGCCGCTCGATGAGCTCAAAGAACATCGTCGGCCGGTCCTGCACCGGCTTGGTGAACACCTGCAGTAGGTAGCCAGCTTCATCCCGGTCGGCGAGGATACGCAGCTCCCGCAGCGTCTGAAGGGGAACTCGGGTGTCGCCGACCCACTCGCCGAGGGTGTCGTAGTAGGAGTCCGGCGTCTCCAGGAACTCCACGCCCCGTTCCCGCATCGCGGTCACGGCGCCGACGATGTCACCGGTCGCCAGCGCGATGTGCTGCACTCCGGGGCCGCCGTAGAACTCCAGGTACTCGTCGATCTGCGAGCGTTTGCGGCTGGGCGCGGGCTCGTTGAGCGGGAACTTGACCCGGTGGTTACCGCTGGCCACCACCTTCGACATCAGCGCGGAGTACTCGGTAGCGATGTCGTCACCGACGAACTCCTTCATGTTCTCAAAGCCCATGACCCGGTTGTAAAACGAGACCCAGAGGTCCATGCGGCCGAGCTCGACGTTGCCCACACAGTGATCCACAGCCTGGAACAGCCGTCGTCCGGGGGGCACCAGCGGCGGATGTTCGACGAAACCCGGCAGGAATTTGCCGGTGTAGCCGGACCGATCAACCAGGGTGTGCCGGGTGTCGCCGTAGGTGGCCAGCGCGGCCAGGCGTACCGTGCCGTGCTCGTCGGTGGCGTCGGCTGGTTCGGCAAGGACGATCGCGCCCTGCTGGCGGGCGAACGTGACGGCCCGGTCCACGTCGGGCACTTCGATGGCAAGGTCACTCACCCCGTCACCGTGCGCCGCCACCCGCTGGGCCAGTGATATTCCGGCCCGTACGGGACCGGTCAGCACGAATCGGATCTGGCCGGAGACCAGCAGGTACTCCGCTGCGTCCTGGTAGCCCTGCTCTGGACCCCGATAGGCCACGCAGACCATGCCGAACGCTGTCGAATAGAAGTGTGCGGCCTGCCGTGCGTTACCGACGGCGAACCGTATGTGATCCATGCCGATCACCGGGAACGGGTCGGGTCCGGCGTCGTGTGCGACGCTCCCTATCAAGGCGTCGACATCGGTATCTCTCGACGTCTCGGCGATGTTCAGTGTGTGGCGCATAGCGTAGACCCCTCTCGTTCGAGAGTACGCGTCACAACAACCGACTGTTGCAGCTGCGGCCGGCTACGGCGGCGTCGTGCTCCAGCTCGCCATCACCGCCGAGCCGTAAGCGATCTCTAAAGCCGGGACGGTCGAGATCATCTGGTAGGCGGAGCTCCACGCCGGGCGTGTGGCGGTCACACGAACCAAAGCTGGCCATGGGCGTTGACACCTTCGTCACTTACCGCTGGGGTCGGTCGCTTTGGCTGGGACGTTGCGGCACAGTCCTCGACACGGAAGCCGATTGCTGAGTATCGACTTCACCCGACGCCCGTAAATGTCGTGCACCGTGCATGTGAGCCGGACCCGCCGGTGATCAGGTGCCAATCAGGCCGGGCTGGTTGGGGCCGGTTTTCCAGATCGATACCACCGAGGGCCGCGGTCGGCTGCCTGGGCCGTCGGGCCAGCGGGACGCGGGTTGCTCGGCGGAGGCGCCGTCGAGCTGGCCGGGATGCTGCACCGAGACCAGGACCAGCCGGTCCTCGATCACCGGTCCGCACGCCTCGCCACCGCGGGGCACGGTGAGAAACTGCTTGACGTGCCCGCGGGATGGGCCGTCCAGCGGCACCGCGAACAGCCCATCGTTGGAGCCCAGCGCGTTGCCGTCGGTGGCGATCCACAGGTTGCCCGTGGGATCGAAGGCGAGGTTGTCCGGACACGAGATCGGGC
>JBOHHF010000105.1:0-7122 GCA_050700495.1 Pseudonocardiaceae bacterium | reverse complement strand
ACCTGCTGGCCGAGCCGGGTGTCGTCATTGTCGGCGAAGCGAGCCTCCACCCACTCCAGGTAGAACAGCCGCGGACAGTACACAAACTCGTTGACCATCCGGGCCGGCAGCAGGTCCACGCCTCAGCGCTCTAGCTCCGAGGCGAACACCCCGAGCCCGAAGTGGCTCAGGTGCCCGAGCGCCAGCGGGCCGCACGTCGGCTCGGTGAGTTCGATCCGCAGGAAGGCCGATCCGCGAGTGGCCTGGCCCTGACGCGGGTCGCGACGCATCCGGGCCGACGGGCGGTAGCGCCGCCACGACTGCCACTCGTCGGCCAGCAACGTCACCGCGCGCAGGGTCGGCAGGCCGCGGTTGCGCAGCTCGTTGGCGACCTCGGTACGGAGGTAGTCCAGCGGTCCAGCGTTGCGCTTGGGGTAGCGCGGCGGGGTGAACGGCGTCACCGACCGCCAGATCGTGGCTGAATGCTGCGCCACCAGCTCGGGTGCTACCTGCGCAGGAGTGCCGATTCCGGCGACTCGAATGACGAGCCGCCAGTTCGGGTTAGCCAGCGTGTAGAGCCGGTCGACGTTGGTGAGCGCCTTCAGCTCGTCGTCGAGCAACCCGTTGGGCACCCAGACCACCAGGCCGCCGACCCGCCGGTCATCCGTGATCAGCGGCAGGTAATGCGCATGACCATGCCCTTCCATGGGCTTGTCGTCGGCGGTCCGGCCACCGAGCTGGGTCCGGGCGCGTTCCGGCCGCAGCCCCCCAAGTTTGTTGAGCGCACCCTGGCGGAGCAGGTCGGTGTAGATCAGCGTGTCGGTCTGCGGCGGGAGCCCGGCTTGCAGCACGCTGAACCGCACCGCCGTGACTGATTCGGCGGGCCGACGTGGTTGCGGGCGAAGCCGAGGAGCCGAACGGGTGCGTTGGTAAGCCAGCAGGTGGGTTCCGGCAGGGAACAGCAGACCTCCCTTGCGGACGTCGACGGGCCGGGCGAGCAGCGCGTCGAGGTGCAACGGCAGTTCCGGGGCCAGCACTGATGTCACCACGGCGTCGTCGGCCACCGAGTCGGCCACATCCACCGGCACCCAGGTGTCGTGTGGCCCCGGCTTCCACTCGGTGGGCAGGAAACTCGAGCACAGGCTGTCAGCACGGCCGAAATACGGGATCGAGCCGGCCAACCGCTCCAACGCGGCCCGCTGTGGCGTGGTCAGCTCGAACGGCCACTGCACGCCGAGCATGGCATCCCGCTCGAATACAGCGAACGCGTCCAGCGTCCGGTCGGTGCTTGTCGCCCCGCTGCGGTGCGCCATATCCGGGTAGTAGTGCCGGGTGTGTGAGACGCCGTGCCGGGGAACGTGGAACGTCGGTGGCTCGGCCAGCCGCGCCAGTAGCGCATGCACGGTGCCGTCATCGAGCTCCGGCGCTCGCGTGCGCCACACCGCGTAGAGCGCCCGCAACAACCGCCATGGCGACGGCGGCAGTTCCACCGCTCCCTCGTTGACGTGCCGGCCCCACGGGGTGGCGTGATATCGCCCCCACGGGAAGCACAGCACCAGTGTCGTGGGCATCGTCAGGCCTTCTTCCCCGACCACTCGACAGACAGCGGCGTGCCGTCGCCGAAGACCTCCCGACTCTGCGGGATCAGCTCGGCGAGCCGCGAGGTCAGCTCTCCCAGGCCGGGCAGCGTCGACTCGTGCCGAGATCTGATCTCACCGACGATCTCCAGATCACAGGCGGTGCGCAACCGTAGCCCGCTGGTGAGGAAGCGGCGAATTTCCCACAGCGCCAGGGTCTGCAGCAACTCGGTCACTGGATTCGGGAGTCCGTAGGAACGCAGCAGCTCCGCGTCCACGACGAACGACGCGATGATTTTCTTCGCGGTCCACTCGGTGCGATGGAACGGTACCGAGCCATAGCCCTCAGCGGTTCCGCCACCTTCCTCGCCGAGCTGGTGGCGCACCCGGTCGGACTTGCGACCACCGCTGACTGCCCGCTGCACATCCCGGGCCTCGATGACTGCCGAAATCACGCGCTCGAACTTGGGCTGGCCCCACCACTCCTTCTGGCTGAAGAAAACCCCGTGCAACAGACAGAACGGATCCAGCTCAGCGACAGCCCGGGCCATATGCCTGCGGTTAAGGGGGGTGTCCTTGGCCAAGCCGAGGCGATCACGGATCTCGTCGAACATCGGCTTGCCAGCCAGCTTGGCGGTGTGCACGAACGGCGAGGCCAGCCGGTGCGCCTCCAACCGACTGGAGGTCAGGAACTCACCAGTGCCGGTCCGCACCACTCGCACGTAAGGAAGACCAGCGACCTCTGCGGCGGGCTCGTCGCGTGCGGCGTCCCAGGCGGTCGCCTCCAGCCGGTTGGCCATCGACTGCACCGACTCCACGAGCAGTGCGGGTACCTTCTCGCCATTCTCGAAGCGGAGGAAAGTCGCCGGGCCAACGTCAGGGAAACCGGTCGGTTGGAAAGTGCTACCGAGCAACGGGGAGAGTTCAACGTCAAAACTCAGGCGGGCGGTCATGCGGAGATCTCCTGCTTCTGTTCGCTGGTGGACGGTGGAAGGACCGCGACGCGACGCAGTGCGGTGACGCGCTCGTTGTCGGGAACGTGCAGCAGCAGCACGGCCGCGAGCCGGTCGCCCTCGTGTCGGGCGCCTGCCGGGGCGATGACCTCACCCAGACCCGCGATCCGAAGCCGGCGAGCCGCGTCGGCGAGCACCTCCGAGGTACGACCGGCGCTGAGCAGCACTGGCCATTCGGAGCCGGGACGCAGCAGTGCCTCCTTCTCGGTCAGCCGGATCGGGGTGGTGCCGGTGAACGGCAACAGCAGACCCAGCTCAGGGTCCAGTGGCTGCTCGTCGCCCCGAAGCACGATCCCCGCCGGTATGTCGGCCCAGTCGACGGTGAGCAGTCCGGCGAGCAGATCAGCGAGACGATCGTCGTCAAGTTCCCCGCTAACGAACGACTGCACAGTCTCGACGCTGACGCGCACGCCCCACTGGTAGCCGATCCGCACGCCCTTGACCGCGGGTACGAGCTCGGTCTTCACCTCGTCGATCGCGCCAGGGAACGCGCGGCGCCGGGCCGCCTCGGCCAGCGCCGCAGCCAGCCCGCTGCTCAGCGGCGCGAGCGCCGGTCGATTGGTCCAAGCCGCGAAGCGTTCCACGGTGACCGGGGACAGCAGTGTGCGTAGCGGGAGCTTCGACTCCCGATCGCGGGCGGTGGCGAAGGCAAGCGCGATCCGCAGTTCGGTGTCTCCTCCTGTCGCCCTGCGCAGCTCGTCGAGCAGTGCAGCACCGCCCGACATCACCAGGGGGCGGACCGACTGGCGCACCGAGCCCGAACGAGCTACCGCCTCGTGGCAACGCCCGACAGCGGCGATCACCTCAGCCAGCAAGTCAGGTTCGCCGGAACGGGCGTGGCTGAACAGCGCCTGCTCGACCGCCCGTAGCCGAGCCGCAACCTGGGACGGCAGCTCGGCTCGGCGCAACCGCTCCAACCACCGGTCGAGGTCCGCGAGCAACCCCACTCCCTGCCTAGGGCGGACCACGATCCGCCCAGCGGGTACGGCAAGCGGGTTCTGGCCGTGCCGGTCGACGAACAGGTGGCGTTCGAAGGCGTCGATACCGCGGTCAATCCCGAGCGTGGCGACCGCCCTGACGAAGTCGAGCCCGGAGCCGGCCGGGCGGTGGTTCCATTCGGCCCGGCCCTCGGCAAGCAGATGCGTGACCTCGTCCAGCCGGGCCGGGGCGGACCATTCCGGGGCCCACAGCTCGCCGAGTACCTTCTCCCCCGGCGCCTGGGTCGGATACCCGGCTGTGGAGCCGTGGACCTGGAACGGGAGTGCAGCCCGCGCGTACGCGGCCCCATGACGGCGCACCACGGCGGTGGCGAACAGCAGCGCGCCCTCCACGGTGAGCAGGAAGGCCCAGGGGTTGACGAATCCCTTGTCGTCGGCCTTCTCCAGCGGCGAGGACTGGATACCGCCGGCCCGGCCGGGGTCGAACTGGCCGACCGCGTCACGCAGGTAGGGGGTCGACTCCTGGCCGCTCAGCAGGGAGTGCAGCCACTCCCGGGAGCGGCGGTCGGTGAGCACCGACTGCACCCTCGCCAAGGAGGTGGCCGAGAGGTCCTGGCGACCGAAGTTACCCCCGGTGCCGAGCAGCCGGCTGTAGGCGGGGCCGTCATCCTGGCCGAGGGCGGCTGAAGCGTCGAGCCAGGGCAGCGCATGGTCGGGGAATTCGTTGCGGCACAGCCCGAGGACGTCTCGCTTGCGGGCCTTGTCCCACAGATCGTCGCCCTTGCCGCCCCAGCCTCGTTCCCGGCCGAGGGCCACAACTCGATCACCAGCGGCGACCGCTTGGCGCAGGCCCGCGAGCCGAGGATCGTCGGACTGCCGGACGGCCTGCAGGGCCCGTTCAGCGGTAACGTTCTTGCCATTGCCCGCGAAGCCGGATCCGGCATTCCATGGCGAGACGATGGCCTCCGGCTCGAACCGCTCCAGCAGCGTGTCCACCAGCTCGTCGAGCGTCCCGAACCGGCTGGTGAGCACGAACCGCTGCCGCTCCCAGCGTCCCGTGACCTCGCGGTTGCGGCAGCCGCGTTGGAGTTGATCCTGGGAGCATTGCGGGACTATCCGCGCCGAGTTGGCAAGCCACTGCACGCCCCTATGGATGGGGTCTGGTCAGCCCGGCGGGCGATGTACCGCGTGTTGTACCGGATTGACGACGCCAACCACACCGTGACCATCGAGACGATTCGACATCGATATAGCGCTTACCGATAAGTTCAGCTGACGGTGTCCGTTCCCTAGGAATCCCTGGGAAAGTCCCTGAGAATCCCAGTCAGGCGCTCTGCGACCGTCGGGCCTCAAAATCAGCCAATACCTCGTCTGTGCTGTACACCTCGCCCGCTGCCCGCGACAACTCGGCCTCACGCAAGTCCGCCGAAGCTTGCGGATCGCTGAGTACGGCCAACGTCTCCTGCAGGGACTCCCACTCGGTCACCGAGATCACCATCGCTGCAGGAGCACCGTTGCGAGTGATGGTTATTTGGTCGTGCTGCAACTCGACTTCCGACACCAAGGCTGACAGGTGCGCCTTCACCTCCGCCAGCGGAAGAATCTTCATAGTCCGAATTCTAGTCATGCTGGCGTGCGAGGTCCACATCGACCACGGGCAGCCGCCTCAGCCGCAGCCGGTGCACGAGCGCGGTCAGTTCCGCCATGGCCTCAGCAACCATGCTCTCGTCCGGCGGGCCGAACTGCTCGGTCAGCTCGTCGAGCAGCTTGCTCATCCCGGTTGCTCCTCCTTCACTGGTGATACCGCCACGGCCTGGGCCGCGTCGGGTCCGTCGGCCAGCAGGACCCGGAAGCCGTCCTCGTCAAGCACCGGCACCTTAAGCGCCACGGCCTTGTCGTACTTCGAACCTGGCGCCTCTCCGACCACCACGAACGCGGTCTTCTTCGACACCGACCCGGCGGCCCGGCCCCCCCGCTCGGCGATCGCCTCGGCCGCCTCGTCCCGGGAAAACCCCTCCAGCGAGCCGGTGACCACGATGGACAGCCCTTCCAGGTGGCGCGATATCGACGTATCGACAGTTTCAGCCATCCGTACTCCGGCGGCGCGCCACTTGGCTACCACCTCGCGGTGCCAGCCCACCGCAAACCACTCGCGCAAGGCCGCAGCGATTGTCGGTCCGACACCGTCGACCGCGGCCAGCGCCTGCTCGTCGGCGCCCTCTATGGCGTTCAACGAGCGGAATTCGCGGGCCAGCGCCTGTGCAGCGGTAGGTCCGACGTGCCGGATCGACAGCGCCACCAACACCCGCCATAGTGGACGATTCTTGACGGAGTCCAGGTTGGACAGCAGCTTGCGCCCGTTAGCCGAGAGCTCCCCCGCCTTGGTGCGGAACAAATCCACCGCCAGCAGCTTGCGCTCGTCGAGGGTGAACAGATCACCCTCATCCTGCACGACACCAGCGGCCAGCAGCGCCACCGCGGCCTCGTAACCGAGCACCTCGATGTCGAAGGCGCCGCGCCCGGCGACGTGGAAGATCCGCTCCCGGAGCTGGGCGGGGCAGGAGCGGGCGTTGGGACACCGGATGTCGACGTCGCCTTCCCGCTGGTGGCGCAGTTGGGTGCCGCACTCCGGGCAGTGCGTCGGCATGACGAACTCGCGCTCGGCACCGCTGCGCAGGTCCACCACCGGGCCGAGCACTTCGGGGATCACGTCACCGGCTTTGCGGATCGTCACGGTGTCCCCGATCAGCACCCCCTTGCGGCGAACCTCGTCGGCGTTGTGCAGCGTCGCCAACGACACCGTGGACCCGGCAACGGTCACCGGTTCCATGAATGCGAACGGGGTGACCCGCCCGGTGCGCCCGACGTTGACCCGGATGTCCAGCAGCTTGGTGGTGGCCTCCTCCGGCGGGTACTTGTAGGCGATCGCCCAGCGCGGCGCCCGGGATGTCGAGCCCAGCCTGCGCTGCGCCGACACCTCGTCGATCTTCACCACGACCCCGTCGATCTCATGGTCCAGGTCGTGACGGCGCTCGGCCCAGTAGGCGATGTGTTCGATCAACTCCTCGACAGTGCGCAGCAACCGGGTGTGCTCGGAAACCGGCAGTCCCCAGGCACGCAACGCCTCGTAGGACTCCGACAACCGGGCAGGGGTGAACCCGCGGCGGCGACCCAGGCCGTGGCAGAGCAGGCGCAACCGACGAGTCGCGGTCACCCGAGGGTCCTTCTGTCGTAATGAGCCCGCCGCGGAGTTACGGGGGTTGGCGAACGCCGCCTTACCCGCTTCGACCAGGGACGCGTTGAGCTCGGCGAAGTCGGCGAGCCGGAAGAACACCTCGCCACGCACCTCGAGCAGCTCAGGCACCGGGTACTCGGCGGACTCCCGCAGCCGGTCCGGGATGTCGCGCAGGGTGCGCAGGTTGAGGGTGACGTCCTCACCGCTGCGCCCGTCGCCTCGAGTGAGGCCGCGGACCAACCGGCCGTTCTCGTAGAGCAGGTTCACCGCCAGCCCGTCGATCTTCAGCTCGGCCAGGTAACGCACCTCGGTACCGACCTCGCGGGCCACCCGGTCCGCCCAGGCGCGCAACGTCTCGGTCTCGAAGGCGTTGTCCAGGC
>JBOHHF010000104.1:0-17946 GCA_050700495.1 Pseudonocardiaceae bacterium | reverse complement strand
TCGCCGTGTGCGCGGCCGGTGGCACGGCCGGCGGGATACACCTGGAGACCACCCCGGACGACGTGACCGAGTGCGTCAGCGCCGGCTGCGGCCTGGACCGGATCGGTGAGACGTACACGACCCTCTGTGACCCGCGGCTCAACCCCCGCCAGGCCGTCTCGGTGATCTCGGCATGGGAGCGGATGACGCCCAGCGCACCAGAACCGGAAAGAAGATCATGCCTAGCCTAGCTCCGATCAAGACCTACCAGCTGCCGATGACGAGCGAGCTGCCCGCCAACATCGCGCAGTGGACCCTCGACCCGCGCCGCGCGCTGCTGCTCGTGCACGACATGCAGCGCTACTTCGTGGCGCCGTTCCCCCCGCCCGTCCGTGACCCGCTGGTGCGCAACTGCGCGCTGCTGCATGCACGCTGCGCCGCGCTCGGTGTTCCGGTGACCTACACGGCGCAGCCCGGCGGCATGACCGAACAGCAACGCGGCCTGCTGAAGGACTTCTGGGGTCTGGGCATGCGGGTGGACCCGGACGACCGTCAGATCGTCGGGGAGCTGGCGCCCCGCCCTGCGGACCGGGTTCTCACCAAGTGGCGCTACAGCGCGTTCTTCCGCTCGGACCTGCTGGCCCTGATGCGCGAGCAGGATCGTGATCAGCTGATCGTCTGCGGGGTGTACGCGCACCTCGGTGTGCTGATGACCGCCGTCGAGGCGTTCACCAACGACATCCAGCCGTTCCTGGTCGCCGACGCCGTCGCCGATTTCTCCGCCGACCACCACCGGATGGCCGTCGACTACGCGGCGGCCCATTGCGCCGTGGTCACTACTACCCAGGAGGTCTTCCGATGACCGCGCTGCGGCACCGTCCGTCCACTACGCCGGAGCTGCTCGACCGGGTGCTGGGACCGCAGCCGGGCGCATTCGCCCTGCTGCACCGCCCCGAGACCCTCGGGCCCGACCGGCTGGAGATCCTGATCGGCGAGGTCAGCACACCGGCCCGGCTCGCCGACATCCCGTTGCCCGACCAGCCCGGGCCGCGGCACGAGGCGCTGGTCCTGGTGCCCTACCAGCAGATCGCCGAGCGTGGCTTCGCCGCTGCCGCGGACGGCTCACCGTTGATTGTGATGTCGGTGACCGGCCAGGGCCAGATCGCGGTGCCCGACGCGCTGCGGCGCCTGCCGGACGAGCCGATCACCCTGGCCGGCGGGGGCTTCGACATCGACGACGACGCCTACGCTGGCACGGTTCGCGCGGTGCTCACCAACGAGATCGGCACCGGCGAGGGCTCGAACTTCGTCATCAAGCGCTCGTTCGTCACCACCATCACCGGCTACTCCCCGCGCAGTGCGCTGAGCCTGTTCCGCCGGTTGCTCGCCCGGGAGTCCGGTGCCTACTGGACCTTCGTCGTGCACACCGGTACCCGCACCTTCGTGGGCGCCACTCCCGAACGCCACGTCAGCCTGCGCAGCGGCACTGCGGTCATGAACCCCATCAGCGGCACCTATCGCTACCCGCCGTCGGGCCCCGTCCTGTCGGAGGTCATGGACTTTCTCGCCGACCGTAAGGAGATCGACGAGCTGTACATGGTGGTCGACGAGGAGTTGAAGATGATGGCGCGGATCTGCCACGACGGTGGTCGAGTCGTGGGCCCGTTCCTTCGGGAGATGGCCCGGCTCGCCCACACCGAATACCTCATCGACGGGCACAGCGACCTCGATCCCCGGGACATCCTGCGGGAGACGATGTTCGCGCCGACGGTCACCGGCAGCCCGCTGGAGAGCGCCTGCCGGGTCATCTCCCGCTACGAGCCGCACGGCCGCGGTTACTACAGTGGGATCGCAGCCCTCATCGGCCGCGACGCCGGCGGCGGGCGCACCCTGGACTCCGCCATCCTCATCCGCACCGCCGATCTCGACGACCACGGTCACGTCGAGATCGGCGTGGGCGCGACCGTGGTCAGGCACTCCGATCCCGCTTCCGAGGTCGCCGAGACCCGCGCCAAGGCCGCGGGTCTGCTCGCGGCACTGGGCGGGTCCCAGCGGCTCGGTGAGCACCCCCTGGTCCGGGCGGCCCTGGTGCGGCGCAACGCGACGATCGCCCGCTTCTGGCTCAACGGCGCCGGCTCGCGGACCCGGCCGGAGCCGGTGCTGGCCGGCCTCCGGGCACTGGTCATCGACGCCGAGGACACGTTCACCTCGATGCTGGATCACCAGCTGCGGTCCACAGGGCTGCTGGTGCAGGTCACCCGCTTCGATCGGCCTTACCACCTCGACAGCCACGACCTCATCGTCCTGGGCCCCGGCCCCGGCGACCCGAGAGACACCGGCCACCCGAAGATGGCCCACCTCGCCGCGGTGATCGACGCGCTGCTGGCCCGGCGCACGCCGTTTCTGGCCGTGTGCCTCAGCCACCAGCTGCTGAGCCTGCGGCTCGGGTTCGACCTCGTCCGCCGGGACGTCCCCAACCAGGGCGTCCAGCGCCAAGTCGACCTGTTCGGCTCGCGGGAACAGGTCGGCTTCTACAACTCTTTTGCGGCCCGCAGCCTCGCCGACCAGGTCGGGTGCCCCGGCGTCGGCGTGGTGCAGGTCAGCCGGGACGCGGACTCCGGTGAGGTGCACGCCCTGCGCGGGCCGCATTTCAGCTCGGTGCAGTTCCATCTCGAATCAGTGCTCACGCAGGACGGGGTGCGCATTCTTGCGGCGCTGCTGACGCCGCTGGTTTCTACCAAGGAGGTATTGGGCGCATGAAAGCAACGATCGCATGGTGGGATCTCGACAGGTCCGACCAGACCATCGACTCCCTGCGGGTCTACCTACAGGAGGAGGGCGTACACCCGTGGGTGGGGCTCCACGGCCTGCGGTTGAAGTTCTGGATCTCGGACCGGTCGACCAACCGCTGGGGCGCGGTGATGCTGTGGGAGTCCACGGCCGACCTCGAGGCGCCGATGCCGCCCAACCGCGCCACCGAGCTGATCGGATACCCGCCGACGTACCGGATGCTGGCCGACGTCGAGGCCGTAGTCGAGGGCATGGTCGAGGGCATCCACGCTGGCGAAGCGTTAGTCGGTCTCGACCTGGCCGTTGCGCCGGCCGGCCAGACCGTCAGGGGGCTCCCATGACCCCGTCGACTCTCAAACCCGCGCTGACCGAGTTCGACGCCCCACCCGCTGACCCGATGAGCCTGTTCCGCGCCTGGTTCGACGGCGCGGTCGAACAGGGTGTCCGCGAGCCGGGCGCGCTGGCGCTGGCCACCGCTGATGCCCGCGGTTGCGCGTCCAACCGGATCGTCCAGGTGCTCGGAGTCCGCCCCGCGGGCCTGGTCTTCACCAGCCACGCCGGCAGCCGCAAGGGCCGCGATCTGGCCGCGTCGGGGTGGGCGTCGGGGGTCTTGTACTGGCGCGAGACCGGTCAGCAGGCGATCGTGACCGGTCCGGTCGGCCCGCTACCCGACGCGGAGTCCGACGCGCTGTGGGCGGCTCGGCCAGCCGGCACGCACCCGATGTCGGTGGCCTCGCACCAGAGCGCGCCGCTGCACGACGAGGACGCGCTGCGCGAGCAGGCCCAGCGCCTGACCAACGCCGGTCTGCCGCTGGCGCGCCCCGCCGCCTGGTTGGGCTACCTGCTGACGCCCGAGTCAATCGAGTTCTGGCAGGCCAGCCCCGACCGGTTGCATCGCAGGCTGCGTTACCAGCGGTCCGACCACGGCTGGACCACCCAGCGACTCCAACCCTGACCCGTGCCCCGGATAGATGACACCGAAGGAGAGATGCGCTATGACGACGACAGCCGCCCCTGGGGACCAGATTGTCCGGCTGATGCAGGTTTCCCCGTACCAGCGTGATTTAGAGTGGATCAAAACCAGTCTCCAGGCCGCCATTGCGTTGGAGCTGTCGACGATTCCACCGTACCTGTGTGGCTTGTGGTCGATCAGGAATTCGGGGGAGCGTGCTGCGCGGTTGATCAGGGGCATCGTCCTCGACGAGATGTTCCACATGGGTCTGGTCTGCAACATGCTGAGTGCGATCGGCGGTACGCCTCAGGTCATCGCCGCCGCCGCGCCTTATCCTGGCCCTTTGCCGGGCGGCGTGCGTCCCCAGCTCTGCGTATATCTGTCCGGCCTGACCAGGGAGTACGTCCGGGAGGTGTGCATGGAGATCGAAATGCCGGAAGACCCGCTGGCTCTCGCCCGGGAAGAGGGGCCTCCCACCATTGGCGCGTTCTACGACGCGCTGAGCGAGGCTTTCCAGCAGGTTCAGCCGGCTATCAGCATGAACAATCAATTAAGTAGAAGAATCGGCCCAAACAATAACCTTGAGCCGATCCGAGATCTCGCCGGAGTCGAGGGGTCGATCACCCTGATCAAGGAGCAGGGCGAGGGGACCTCGACGTCACCCGGAGCGCCACAGGCTGCCGGCGAGTTCGCCCATTACTACAAGTTCGGTGAGATCTATCATGGGCGCGTGCTGCGCCAGGTGAACGGCAAGTGGGGATTCACTGGTGACGTCGTTCCGTTCCCCGAGGTGTACCCCATGGGCGTGGTTCCCGCTGGCGGATGGCCCAATCCGAACTCCGAGGTGCAGTGTTTGCTGCGAGAATTTAACACAGAGTATAAGTCCATACTCCAGGATCTCGAGAAGGCGTGGGCAGAAGGGGATGAAACAGCGCTGACCGATTCGATCAGAACGATGTTTACGCTCAAGAACAGAACACAAGACCCAGCAATGGACAAGGCGGTGGACAAGCTACTGAAGACCCCGTTGCCCGGCGGCGACGGCTCCTACGGGCCCGAGTTTCACGTCATGACCTGACCCCTCGCCAAGAGTTCGCTTGTGTCTGGAGATCCACGATGACGATGAACACCGTCGGGCGTCCGGCCGCCGTCCGGGCGCTGGACGCGGCAACGCTGTGCGAGGCGTTCCAGATCACCGCGGCGGCTCACCCGCAGCGGGTGGCGCTGCGCACGGTGGGCGATGCGGTCGTCCTGACCTGGGAGCGGTACGCCGAACGGGTGCGGCGTACCGCGGCCGGCCTGGCCGCCCTCGGCGTGCGCCGCGGCGACACGGTCGCCCTGATGCTGACCAACCGGCCGGAATTTCACTGGGTGGACGTGGCCGCGATGCATCTGGGCGCGACCAGCTTCGGGATCTACAACACGTTCGCGCCGGAACAGGTGGAGCACGTGCTGCGCGACACCGACTGCGCGGTGGCTATCACCGAACAGGCCTTCGCCGAGACGCTCCGGCGAGCCCGCCGCGGCTGCCCGGGGCTCACGCACATCGTGTCGGTCGATGGGGGCGCGAACCTGCTGTCGCTCGATGAGATCGATACCGCCGGTGGCCCCGGCTTCGATCTGGCCTCAACCTGGTCCGCGGTGGCGCCGGACGACGTGGTCACGCTGATCTACACCTCGGGCACCACCGGGCCACCCAGGGGTGTGCAGATCACGCACGCGGGTGTCATCGCGAACACCCGCGCGATGCACCACACGATGCCGGGCTACCGCGCCGGTTTCTCGGCGGTGTCGTACTCGCCGCTGGCCCACGGGCGGGCCGGAGTCGTGGAGCACTACGGCTGCCTGTTGCTGGGCGGGACGCTGACGTGCTGCCCCGACCCGGATGACCTGGCCGCCGCGCTGGTGGACACCCGACCTACCCGGTTCGCCGGGCCCCCGCGGGTCTGGGAGCAACTCCAAGCGGGCGTCGCGGCCGCTGTCACCACCGAACCAGACGACCAGCGCCGGCAGGCCATGCAGGATGCGATCGAAACCGGGCTGCGGTTGGTTCGTGCCCAGCAGGCCGGCGAGCAGCTCTGCGTGCAGCTGCTGGCCGACTACGAGCGGGCCGACGCGCTGGTGCTGGCCGGCCTGCGGGCGCGGCTGGGGTTGGACCGTGCCGAGACCGCGGTGGTCGGGTCGGCACCGGTCCCCCCGGAGGTGATCGAGTTCTTCTGGGCGTTGGGGGTGCCGCTGTGTGAGCTGTATGGCATGTCGGAGATCCTCGCCGCCACGGTCAACCGGGTCGATGCGGTCCGGATCGGCACGGTGGGCCGGCCGGTGCCGGGCATCGAGCTGCGCCTGGCCGACGATGGGGAGGTGCTCCTGCGCGGGCCGAGCATGATGCTCGGTTATCGCAACCTGCCGGACAAGACCGCCGAGACGATCGACGCGCAGGGCTGGCTGCATTCAGGCGATATCGGTGAGCTCGACGAGGACGGCTATCTCCGGATCCTTGCCCGTAAAAGAGAGATGATCATCAATGTGGCCGGGCACAATATGTCCCCGGCCAATGTGGAGGCGCGCCTGAGGGCTTCCAGCTCGTTGATCGGGCAGGCGGTCTGCATCGGCGACGCCCGCCCGTACAACGTGGCCCTGCTGTTGCTGGATCCTGACGCTGCCGGGGCGTTCGCCGCCCGCCACGGCCTGCGGGGCGCCTTGTTGTGCAGTGACCAGCGGGTGCTGGATGAGGTCGCCGCCGGGGTGGCACGAGCCAACGCGCAGCTGTCCCAGCCCGAACAGATCCAGCGTTGGACCCTGCTCGACTGCCAGTGGTTGCCCGGTGGAGACGAGCTCACCCCGACGATGAAACTCCAACGCCGCTCCATCACGGTCAAATACGCCGCCGAGATCGAGGCGCTCTACCAAGAAGATCCATGACCGGGACACTGGCTAACTCGACTGGAGTGCTACGTGGGGATCCCTCCGCGCCTGATCTCCGGCACCTCGATGCCCAGCGCACGCAACTGCTGAAACGGGTTCATGAATTCGCGATTCTGCTTGATCTTTCCGTTCTCGAGCAGGAATGAGTGGATGAAGTGATTCTTATAGTAGCCGGGCGGGTAGTCGGGGTAACGGATCTGTCCCTCTCCGTCGCACTCGACCCAGAACCTGTTGGGGTCTTGCGTCTCGTAGATCTCGACGTTCTTCCATTCCCAGTCGGGGAAGCACCTCAACGACCACTCGCCGTGCGCTCTGAGTTTTTCGTGTCCGTGCGAGACGATCGGTTCGCCGGTATCACTGGTCCACAGTCCGGCGCTGCCGTCCTCGGTGAAGAGCAGATATCGCGTCAGGCGGTTCTCGCCCTTCCGGCTCATGTAATCCGCGACGACGGCGCGGTTGCGGCGGCGAAGCTCGACGTCGGTACCGAATCCTCCGGCCTGTGTATCGGCTTGAGTCATATCCGAATCCCTCCCTATTCCGCGGCGATCCCTCAATCAGCTTACCGTAGGCTGCGCTACGAGCGGACCCGTGCAGGCTGGACCGCTCGCCGGTCAGAAAGGGGAATCCATGGTCGCGCTCGAGTACGTGGTGGCCGATGTCTTCACCGACATCCCGTTGGAAGGCAACCCGGTTGCTGTCTTCCTGGATGCATCCGGCATTCCCGCCGAACGCATGCAGCAGATCGCACGGGAGATGCATCTGTCGGAGACGACGTTCGTGCTCCCCGCGCGCAGCGGCGGTGACGTGCGGGTCCGTATCTTCACCCCGGTGAATGAGTTGCCGTTCGCCGGGCATCCGACGCTGGGTACCGCCATCGTGCTCGGCGATTCGATCCCTGCGGACCGGCTTCAGATGGAGACCGCCATGGGCACCATACCGTTCAATTTCGACCGTACGGATGGTGGCCGGATCATCTCGGCCCGCATGCAGCAACCGGTCCCCACCTGGAAACTGTACGAACACGCGGATGAGTTGCTCGCCGGGCTCGGATTGGCGGCGTCCACTCTGCCGGTCGAGATCTACCGCAACGGGCCGCGCCATGTGTTCGTCGGGTTGGACGGCGTGGACGCGCTCTCCCATATCGAGCCCGACCAGCGGATCCTCGCCAGGCTGCCCGACATGGCCGCCAACTGCTTTGCGGGTTTAGGTTCGCGCTGGCGGCTGCGCATGTTCTCGCCCGCTTACGGCGTGGTGGAGGACGCTGCCACGGGCTCGGCCGCCGGCTCACTCGCGGTGCACCTCGCCCGGCACGGTCAGATCTCCTTCGGGCAGCGGATCGAGATCCTCCAGGGTGTCGAGATCGGCCGCCCTTCCACGATGCGGGCCAAGGCCGAGGGGACGTCGGAACGGATCGAGTCGGTCGAGGTGGCAGGGTCCGCCGTGGTCGTCGCCCGGGGAACGTTGCACGTGTGACCGCACGCCACGATTCACCCGGATAGCTGCCGGCGGCGGCTGCGCGCACCCCTTACCGAATACCAGTCCTTGACGGTGTCGTCCGGCCCCACAGCATCACCGCGCTTCAACGGTTACCATCCGGATCCGATATCCAGAATTTAATCCGTGGACTGCGCGGACTTCCTGCCACGGCAGCACACTTGGTCCCGCGACGGCCTGCTCCAGGTTGAGCCGCAGGTCGCAAACGGTGGTATGCTTCTCGAGAGACCGGTTGATGCTGGGCAATTTCGGGACGCATTCCGCGCTGTCGTCCGGGAGGGGCGCTAGGTGGAAGATCCCCTTTTCGTCAGTTCGATCTGCTGTGGTCTGGAGGTTTAAATGACAGTCGACATGCAGGCCGCTCGGGATGTGGTTGAGCTGATCACCGGTGGGTGGCGGGCACAGGCCCTCTACGCTGCGGTAAAACTCGGACTGCCGGACCACATCGAAGCCGGCCGGACCACGAGTAGCGAGCTCGCCGAATCGACGGGGTCAAAGGAAGAGGGTATTCACCGACTGATGAGACTTCTGGTGGCCATGGGCGTATTCAAAGGCGATGAGAGGACCGGTTACCAGAATACCGCGGTAACCACTGCGCTGCTCGATCGGCCCCAGTCCTTGCGTGACATGTGCCTGCTCTACGGCGAGGAGTTCTACACTGCCTGGGGCCATGCGCACCAAGCCATCAGCACGGCGAGCTCGGGTTTCGAGGCGGCCTACGGCCAGCCGCTCTACACTTATCTCAGCCAGGACGAGGACACGTCCGATCGGTTCCAGCGCGCCATGAACGCCGGCAATCTCTTCTTCCACCACGTGCCGGAGATCTTCGACTTCTCCGGCGGCAAGATGGTGGTGGACGTCGGTGGAGGCGGCGGGCACCTGCTTACCGCGATCCTGGAAGCCACACCGGATGCCCGTGGCACGCTGATCGACCGCGAACACGTGGTTTCCGCTGCTCGCGAGAACCTGGCCGCTACGATTGGACTGGACCGCGTCGAACTGGTCGGCGGCGACATGTTCACAGCCGTTCCCCCGGGTGGGGACGTCTATCTCCTCTGTCGGGTGCTGGCGGGCTGGGACGACGACGTAGTCGTCGGAGTGTTCGAGAACTGCCGGCGGGGAATGGTGGATTCCTCGTCGCGACTGCTGATCCTCGAACGCCTTGTGGTGGACGAGAACTCCACCGTGCTGCCCGCCCTGTGGGACCTACATCTATTGATGACGAATGGCGGTCGGCACCGCACCCTGGACAGGTTCAGGACGCTGCTGCACCGGGCCGGCCTGGAGCTCGAACGGGTCGCCGAGCTTCCCATGGAGACGACCGCGCTGATCGTGGCGCCCCGTTCCTGATCTCCGGAGTTGCCGGGCCGTCCGTACGCTCGCGGCAGACAGCCACGGATGCGCTGGCTCGCTGGGCGGGAGGGAAGCGTGTAGAAGCCGCTTGGTCGGGGGCCGATCATGCTGCCGTCTCAACGCTGCCACCTGAAAGGCTTATAGACATGATCGCTATGAACTCCCAGATCCTTCTTGTGTCCCGTCCGAGCGGCGAAGCCGTGGCCGAAAACTTCCGTCTCATCGAAGCGCCGCTGTCTGCGCTGCAGGACGGCCAGGTGCTGGTGCGTCATCACTTCCTGAGCCTGGATCCTTACATGCGTGGCCTCATGAACGACGTCAAGAGCTACACCGTGCCGCAGCCGCTCAACGCGGTAATGCAAGGCGACACGGTCGGTGAAGTGGTCGAGTCCAAACACGCCGGCTACCAGAGCGGCGACAAGGTCGTCGGCGTCGGCGGCTGGCAGCATTACAGCATCGTCGACGGCGCCGCGCCGGGCGTGCTGCGCAAGGTCGACACGACGCATATTCCGCTTTCGGCTTATCTGGGCGCGGTCGGCATGCCGGGCGTGACCGCCTGGTACGGCCTGACCCAGATCTGCCTGCCGAAGGAGGGCGAGACCGTCGTTGTCAGCGCCGCCGGTGGCGCGGTCGGCGGCGTCGTCGGACAGCTGGCCAAGGCGCGCGGCTGCCGGGCCGTCGGCATTGCCGGCGGCAGCGACAAGTGCCGCTATGTGGTCGATGAGCTGGGTTTCGATGCCTGTGTCGACTATAAGGCGCACACCGAGGCGAAGTCGCTGTACGAGGCGCTGGAAGCGGCCACGCCGAATGGTGTTGATGGTTGCTTCGAGAATGTCGGCGGACCGGTCTTCGACGCCGTGCTGGCGCGCATGAACGCCTTCGGTCGCGTTGCGCTGTGCGGCATGATCAGCGGCTACGACAGTGAGCCGATCCCGTTGAAACAGCCGCTGCTCATCCTGCTGTCGCGTCTGACGCTGCGCGGCTTCATCGTCACCGAACACATGGAGCACTGGCCCCAGGCACTGAAGGAGCTGGGCACGATGGTGGTGACCGGAAAGCTCAAGTACCGCGAGACCGTGGCCGAGGGCCTGGCGTCGGCACCCGAAGCGTTTCTCGGCCTCCTGAAAGGCCGCAACTTCGGCAAGCAGATCGTCAAGCTGGTCTAGGATCAGCACGAGCGCGACGTGGCCCGCATAGGAATGTGCGAACAGCACTGGCTGCTCTCCCACGACCTCTCGGAGGAACTCCGCGAGGTTCTTTGCCACGTCTTTCCGGCTGTACTGCCCGCTGGTAGCCGACGACATGGGTAGCGATGAGCTTCTCCGCGCTCGACGCCACCGCCCTCGACCGGCTCGCCGGCACCCTGGACGGCTGGCTGACGCACCCCGGTGAACGCCCGGATCTCGCCGGCTTGCCTCACCCCAGCCAGGCGTTGTCAGACGTCCGCAAGACGATCGACCGGCCTACTGCGCCATTACCTTATGTGTACGTGGTCGCACGGCATGCTGACCACTCGTGAACCCGTCCACGGTGCTGGCCACGGTGCTGGTCGATGAGCTGGTGCGGTGCGGGGTGCGGCACGCCGTGCTCTGCCCAGGCTCGCGCAACGCGCCGCTGTCGTTCGCCCTGCACGCGGCCGAGCAGGCCGGGCGGCTGACCCTGCACGTCCGGATCGACGAGCGCTCCGCGGCGTTCCTGGCGTTGGGTTTGGCGCTGCGATCCGGCGTGCCGGTACCGGTGGTGTGCACGTCGGGCAGTGCGGCGGCGAACCTGCACCCGGCGGTGCTGGAGGCACACCACGCCGGAGTCCCGCTGCTCGCGGTCACCGCTGACCGCCCGGCTGAGTTGGTCGGTACGGGGGCCAACCAGACCGTGCACCAGGCCGACCTGTTCGGCGCAGCGGTGCGCGCGGCACCGTCGTTGGCGGCGCCGTCGGACAGCGGTCAGCAGACCCACTGGCGCTCCACAGTGGACCGCGCAGTCGCGGCCGCGCGAGGTGCGCTGGGCGGCGGGCCGGGACCGGTGCATCTCAATGTGCCGCTGCGCGAGCCGCTGGTGTCCCGATCAGATCCTGACGCCGCGCCGGACCGGTTGGCGGCTCTTGAAGGACGTCCAACCAACGCACCCTGGACCGTGGTGGCCGCCGCGCCGCCGGTCCGCGCCGAGGTGGAACTGAACCTGGGCCGGCACACGCTCGTGATCGCCGGCCACGGGGCCGGGCCGGCCCCAGCCGGGCTGCCGATGATCGCCGAACCCACCGCGCCCGGTTGGCCCGACGCCCTGGCGGCCGGGCCGTGGCTGCTGGACTCGCCAGCGCTCGATCGACTGCGGCCCGAGCAGGTGCTGGTGCTCGGCCGCCCCACCTTGCACCGGCCGGTGCAACGCCTGCTCGCTGATCCGTCAATAGCGATCACCGTGCTCACCGACCGTCCGGAGTGGACGGATGTGGCGGGCAACGCTGTCGCGGTGGGCACCGCGCTGCGCTGCACCGGCTTGCCCGATCCGGCGTGGCTGCGATGCTGGCAACAGGCTGACACGAGGGCCACCGCGGCAGTGAGCTCCACAGTGGAGGGGCACCCGGAAGCCACCGGCCTCGGGGTGGCCCGGCTGATACTTCCTGCGCTGCCGGATGGTGCGCTGCTGCTGCTCGGCTCGTCGAACCCGATCCGGGACGTGTCGCTGGCCGCCCGGCCGCGGCGCGGGCTGACCGTGCTGGCCAACCGGGGCGTCTCCGGCATCGACGGGGCGATCGCCACCGCAACCGGGGCGGCGCTGGTACACGGTGGGCCGGGCTACGCCCTGGTCGGCGACCTCACATTTCTGCACGATGCGAACGGGCTGCTGGCCGGCCCGGACGAGCCCCGTCCTGACCTGACCGTGGTGGTCGCCAACGACGACGGTGGCGGTATCTTCGGGCTGCTCGAACAGGGCGCCGACGAACACGCCGGCGCCTTCGAACGGATCTTCGGCACCCCGCAGGGCGCCGACCTGGCGGCGCTCTGCGCGGCACACCACGTGCCGCACACCCAGGTGTGGCCCGCAGAGCTGGCCGCAGCGCTGTCCCCGGCCCCGGGGGTGCGGGTGCTCGAAGTGCGCACCGAGCGGGCCGGGCTGCGCGCGTTGCATGAGCGGATCCGGGCTGCGGTGGCGGTGGCCGTCGGTCGGCCTGTCGGTTACAGGGCTTAAGGTCGGGTGCAGGGAGGTGGGCCGTGCGAATCCGGGTCCTGGTCGGGCTGGTCGTGGCGCTGCTTGTGGTGGTCGCGGTGGTCGCGTATCCGTGGGGAAGCTCGGATTCCCCTGCCACGCCGGGCGCGTCAGCCCCGGCCGCAGGCGCTGGCCAGCCGGTCGCCGGCGCCGAAGGCATCGGGGACCCCTACTTCCCACGTGCTGGAAACGGTGGCTACGACGTCACCGGCTATGACATCCAGATTCGCTATGACCCTGTCACCGACCGGCTCGAGGGCAACACCACCGTCACCGCCCGGGCCACCCAGAGCCTGTCCCGGTTCAACCTCGACCTGAGGCTGGCGGCCTCGGCCGTCACGGTCGACGACCAGCCGGCCGAGATCCGTCAGACCGGCGGTGAGCTGCAGATCACCCCGGCCCAACCGGTGCAGGCCAACCAACCGATGGTCGTGCGGGTGACCTACGCCGGGGTGCCCTCGGACATCTCAGACGGAGACGGTCCCACCCGGGCGTGGGTGCGCACCGCCGACGGCGCGGTGGCGGTGGGGGAGCCGGACAGCGCCGCCTGGTGGTACCCGTCCAACGATCACCCGTCGGACAAGGCGACCGTCGCCGTCACCGCGACCGTGCCCGCCGGGGTGGAGGCGATCTCCAACGGTGCTCTGCTCGGTGGCCCGGAACCGGTCGAGCCGGGCTGGGAGAAGTGGCGTTGGCAAGCCAACGAGCCGATGACCACCTATTTGGCCTTCGTCGCGATCGGGCAGTACGACATCGTTCGTCGGGACAGCTCCTTCGGTCCCTACCTGGCCGCCTACGCGGAAGGGCTCGATCCGCAGGTAGCCGCCGCGGCGCGGGCCTCGGTGGAGCGGACACCTGAGATCGCCGGCTTCCTCGCCGAGATCTTCGGTCCCTACCCGTTCAACAACCTCGGCGGCGTGGTGCCGGACGCCTCCACCATGGGCTTCGCGCTGGAGACCCAGACCCGTCCCGTCTACGGCCCGGTGTTCTTCGGCAGCGGCGCGGACATTGAGGTTGTGGTGCACGAACTGGCCCACCAGTGGTTCGGGGACAGCGTCTCGGTGCGCCAATGGCGCGACATCTGGCTCAACGAGGGCTTCGCGACCTACGCCGAGTGGCTCTACGCGGAACGTACCGGCGGCCTCAGCACGCAGCAGGCCGCAGCGCAGCGCTACGCGCGTCTTCCTGCCGACGCCGATTTCTGGCGGATTCCGCCGGCGGATCCCGGCGCCGCGAGGGTGCTCTCCGGACCGATCTATTCGCGCGGTGCGATGGCGCTGCAAGCGCTTCGGGCGGCGGTGGGGGACGAGGACTTCTTCGCCTCGTTACGCACCTGGGCCACCGAGCGGCGCAACGGTAACGGTTCAGTGGCCGACTTCCTGGCTGTCGTCGAGCGGGTCTCCGGCGAAAACGTCGATGACGTCGCCCAGACCTGGTTGTTCAGCCCGACCCGCCCGCCCACACCGCCGGGCTGAGGGAAGATGACCATGCGAAACCGGGCGTTGGTGATCGGGTCGGGCCTGGCGTTGCTGCTGGTGCTGGCCGCGATCGTGGTCGTCCCGTGGTGGAGCTCTGATCCCCGCCCCGCACCGGACGCGCCGCCGCCTCCCGCAGCGGTTTTTCAGCCGGTCCCTGGCGCTGCCGGTATCGGGGACCCCTACTTTCCGCGCGCCGGCAACGGCGGCTACGACGTCGCCGGATACGACATCGAGATTCGCTATGACCCTGCCACCGACCGGCTCGAAGGGCACACCACGGTCACCGCCCGAGCCACCCAGGACCTCTCCCAGTTCAACCTCGACCTGCGGCTGCCGGCCACTGCCGTCGCAGTGGACGACCGGCCGGCCGGGATCCGTCAGGACGGTGGCGAGCTGCAGGTGACCCCGGCCGCTCCGGTACGTGCCGGCCAGCCGATGAAGGTGCGGGTGGACTACGTCGGAGTGCCCTCGAGCACTCCAGGTCCCCCTGGTAAGGAACCACCGTGGATCCGCACCGCCGACGGTGCGGTCGCGGTGGGGGAGCCGGACAGCGCCGCCTGGTGGTACCCGTCCAACGATCACCCGTCGGACAAGGCGACTGTCGCGGTCACCGCGATCGTGCCCGCTGGTGTGGAGGCGATCTCCAACGGGGCGCTGCTCGGTGGCCCGGAACCGGCCGGGCCGGGCTGGGAGAAGTGGCGCTGGCAGGCCAGCACGCCGATGGCCAGCTATCTGGCGTTCGTCGCGATCGGGCAATACGACATCGTCCGTAGGGACACGCCTTATGGCCCGTACCTGGCCGCCTACGCGCAGGGACTCGACCCACAGGTCGCGACTGCCGCGCGGACCTCGGTGGAGCGGACGCCTGAGATCACGGGATTCCTCGCCGAGATCTTCGGCCCCTACCCGTTCAAGAACCTCGGCGGTGTGGTGCCAGACGCTCCCACCCTGGGCTTCGCGCTGGAGACCCAGACCCGCCCGGTCTACAGTCCGGCGTTTTTCGACAGCGACGCGAACGTCACGGTGGTGGTGCATGAGCTGGCTCACCAGTGGTTCGGGGACAGCGTCTCGGTGCGCCAATGGCGTGACATCTGGCTCAACGAGGGCTTTGCGAAGTACGCCGAGTGGCTGTACTCCGAACGCACCGGCGGCGCCAGCGCGCAGCAACTCGCTGCGGAGAACTACGCGAGTAGACCCGCTGATTCCGACTATTGGCAGTCCCCACCAGGCGATCCCGGCGCGGCCGACGTCCTCGGCAGGGCTGTCTACACCCGTGGCGCCATGGCGCTGCAGGCGCTTCGGGTGAAAGTAGGGGACGAGGACTTCTTCACCGCGCTACGTACCTGGGCTGATGAGCGGCGCGGAAGCAACGGATCGGTCCAGGACTTCCTGGCTGTCGTCGAGCGAGTCTCCGGCGAACAGGTCGACGACATCGCCCAGACCTGGTTGTTCAGCCCCGGCCGCCCGGCTGCATCCCCCGGCTGAGCCCGATCTGATTCCTCGCTCAGCCGAGTTGTCCCCTGGAGGAGAAGGCGTACCGCGATACGTGGGGCAAAGGCGTTGAAAGCTACCCGACAGCACACTCGGATACCAAGGACTTCGGGACGATTCACGATTCGATACTGTGCTTCTCGAAATCCGAGAAGCACCTGTGGAATCCGCAATTCCGACCGTATGACGAGAGCTACATCAAGTCCCACTGCAATCTTGTCGACGAGCACGGGCGACGGTATTACCTCGGCGATATGCGGAGTCCAAATCCTCGACCCAATCTCCAGTACGAATGGATGGGATACCGGCCGCATCCAAACGGCTGGGCCTACTCGCAGCAGACTATGCTACGACTGCACGAAGAGGGTCGAATTTGGTACCCGAAGGAAAAAACACGACGACCTCGCTTGAAGCGGTATCTGGATGATATGCCCGGTATGCCACTCGGCGATATCTGGGATGATGTTTTTGCTGTTAATGTCCAGGCCAGGGAGAGGCTCGGGTACGACACGCAGAAGCCTGAAGCGTTGCTCGAGCGGATCATCAGGTCGTCATCCGACGAGGGTTCGATCGTGTTGGACTGTTTTGTGGGTAGTGGCACTACCGCCGCCGTCGCCGAGAGGCTGAAGCGGCGGTGGGTGGTTGTTGACATCGGACGCTTTGCGGTCCACACCACGCGCAAGCGGTTGCTCGACGTCCCCCAGTGCGCGCCGTTCGTGGTCGCCAACCTGGGGCGTTACGAGCGGCAGGCATGGCAGGACGCCACCACTGGGCCACAGGTACAGGCGTATCTCGATTTCGTGGTGGCGCTCTACGGCGCATCGCCGACAGCGGAGTTCCGGCACTTGCATGGGACCAAGGGACGGCGCGCGGTGCACGTCGGGGCGATCGACGCCGCGGTGAGCTTCGGGGAGATCAAGGAGTCGCTGGACGAAGCCGCGACAGCAGGTCACACGGGGTTGGAAGTGCTGGGCTGGGAGTTCGAGATGGGCTTGCACGAGCTGGTACAGGATGAGGCGCGGGTCCGCGGAATCGACCTTCAATTGCGCCGGATTCCCCGCGAGGTGATGGATCCGCGGGCCGTGGATTCCGGCGAGGTGGTGTTCCACGAACTCGCCTACCTCGAAGTGGCCACTACCGTACGGAAGAGAAATCTCACCGTGACGCTCACCGACTTCGTGCTGCCGAACCCGGACCTCGTACCGGACTCGGTGCGCAGCAAGATCCGCGGTTGGGCAGACTACGTGGACTACTGGGCCGTCGACTTCACCTACGGTGCCGGAGGTCATGGCGACACGTTCCACAACCAGTGGCAGTCCTACCGCACCCGGGCGAACCGAACGTTGGAGCGAAACACCACCCATGACTATGGAAAACCTGGGAGCCATACGGTCTTGGCCAAGGTCGTGGACATCTTCGGCAACGACACCACCACGGCGGTGGAGGTATCGGTGAAGTGAACGACCCCTACGGAATACCCGCGAGCCGCCCGGAGAGTGCCGCTCCTCTGGTCGCGGGCATCCGCGAGTATGTCGACGCGTGGCGTCGCGCTGGCTATCCCGGGTCGTCAACGACATCGCGTCGGCTGCTCGAACACTGTTTTCTCGATGAGCACCAGACACCCGACGGCCAGCCGTTCCGGTACTTCTTCTCCCAACGTGAGGCGGCCGAGACCGTCATCTACCTCTACGAGGTCGCGCGGCAGCGAACGCTGGCGAGCATGGCGGCTCAGTTCGCATCCCGACCGGTGGCAGTGGAAGGGCAGCGGTACACCCGGTACGTCGTGAAGGCCGCCACGGGCTCCGGCAAGACGAAGGTGATGAGCCTGCTGATCGCCTGGTCCTATTTTCACCGGTTGCGCGAAATGGAATCCGAGCTGGCGACTAACTCGCTGGTCATCGCATCTAACCTCATCGTATTCGAGCGCCTACGCGCCGACTTCGAGCACGGCGCGATCTTCCGTGACGATCCCGTTGTGCCACCGGAATGGCGCGGTGACTTCGACCTCGCCGTCTGCTTACGTGACGATCCCATACCGCCGGCGGCGGGCGTGCTGGTGCTGAGCAACATCCAGGCTCTCTACGAACGCCCCGCGCTGAAGCCCGCCAATCTCGTCGAGGCGCTGCTCGGCGTCTCGCCGCCGCGGAACCCAGCCGCTCCCGAGCCGGTGCTCACCCGGCTGGCCCGGCGGGGCCGGGTGCTGGTGGTCAACGACGAAGCGCACCACTTGCACGACGCAATCCGGCGGGACACCAACGAGCCGCTCACGATCTGGCAGAC
>JBOHHF010000103.1:0-3248 GCA_050700495.1 Pseudonocardiaceae bacterium | reverse complement strand
TACTACCTCACCGCGATGCTGTTCATCCTGTTCGACATCGAGATGGTCTTCCTCTACCCGTTCGCAGTGGCCGCGGACTCGCTGGGGATCTTCGGTCTGGTGGAGATCGCTCTGTTCATCGTGACCCTGGGCTTCGCCTACGCCTACGTATGGCGCCGCGGCGGGCTGGACTGGAACTGATCATGGGTCTAGAGGAGAAGCTGCCCAGCGGGATCCTGCTGACCAGTGTGGAGAAGCTGGTCAACTGGACGCGCAAGTCGTCGCTGTGGCCTGCCACCTTCGGGCTGGCCTGTTGCGCGATCGAGATGATGACCACCGGGGCGCCCCGCTATGACCTGGCCCGGTTCGGGATGGAGGTCTTCCGGGCCTCCCCCCGTCAAGCTGACCTGATGATCGTCGCCGGCCGGGTGAGCAACAAGATGGCTCCGGTGCTGCGCCAGATCTACGATCAGATGCCCGAGCCGCGCTGGGTGCTCGCGATGGGGGTCTGTGCCTCCAGCGGCGGGATGTTCAACAACTATGCGATCGTGCAGGGCGTGGACCACATCGTCCCGGTCGACATGTACCTGCCCGGTTGTCCACCACGGCCGGAGATGCTCATCGACGCGATCCTCAAGCTGCACGCCAAGATCATGGACGAGCCCCTCGGACCGAAGCGGGCGGCGGTGAAAGCCGGCCAGCGCACGGAACTGGTGGCCTCCTCGGTGCGCTACGCGCCCAAGCGCACTCCCGAACAAGCCCGGAAGCAGTAAGCGGCATGGCTGACAAGGACAACAGCAAGGATCTCGCACCCGGTCAGTTCAGCTCGGCAGAGCGCGACCAGCGCGAGCAGGCCGAGCTCGAGGCTCGCGGCGGTGTGGTCGCCGGCCGGGCCCGGCAGGGCATGTTCGGGGTGCGCGGCTCCGGAGACACCTCCGGGTTCGGCGGGCTGACGCTACCGGCCTACGCCCCGGCCGCGGCGCAGCGACCTTACGGCGGCTGGTTCGACGAGCTCACCGACGAGCTGCTCGCCGCGATGCGCGAGCGCGGGGTGCCCGCCGAGGCGATCCAGCAGGTCACCGTCGATCGTGGGGAGATCACCTACTACGTGCGCCGCGAGCACATCATGGGGCTGTGCCGGACCCTGCGCGACGATCCGGCGCTGCGCTTCGAGCTGTGCAGCTCGGTGTCGGGCGTGGACTACGGCACCGAGGTCGCACAGCGGCTGCACGTGGTCTACCACCTCACCTCGATGACCTACCGGCGCCGGATCCGCCTCGAGGTCGCCGTGGACGTCGAGGACTCCCACGTGCCCAGCGTGGTCGAGGTCTACCCGACCGCCGACTGGCACGAGCGGGAGACCTGGGACATGTTCGGCATTGTCTTCGACGGCCACCCGGCGCTGACCCGCATCCTGATGCCCGACGACTGGGACGGCCACCCGCAGCGTAAGGACTACCCGCTCGGCGGGATCCCGGTGGAGTACAAGGGTGCCGAGATTCCCCCGCCCGACCAGCGGAGGGCGTACTCGTGACCAGACCGGCCGAACCAGCGCACACGGTCGCCAGTGGAACCACCAATGACACGGGGACCAGCGACACTGAAACCATTGACCCCGAGACCGGTGACGGCACCAGCCCGGACCCCTACACGACCGCAGCCACCGCGCGCGAGACCACCGAGGGCCGGGTCTACACCGTCACCGGTGGTGACTGGGACAGCCTGCTCGAGGACTGGAAACACGACGAGCGCATCATCATCAACATGGGGCCGCAGCACCCCTCCACACACGGTGTGCTGCGGCTGGTGCTGGAGCTGGAGGGGGAGGTCGTCACCCAGGCCCGCTCGGTGATCGGCTACCTGCACACCGGTATCGAGAAGAACTGCGAGTACCGGAACTGGACGCAGGGCGTCACCTTCGTGACCCGGATGGACTACCTGGCGCCGTTGTTCAACGAGGCCGGCTACTGCCTGGCGACCGAGAAGCTGCTCGGGGTCACCGTGCCGCGCCGGGCGCAGGTGATCCGGGTGCTGCTCATGGAGCTCAACCGGGTCAGCTCGCACCTGGTGGCGCTGGCCACCGGCGGGATGGAGCTCGGCGCGCTGACCGCGATGACCGCCGGGTTCCGGGAGCGCGAGGAGGTCCTGCACCTGCTGGAGTTCCTCACCGGCCTGCGGATGAACCACGCGTTCATCCGGCCCGGGGGCGTCGCGCAGGACCTCCCCGAGGGCTACGACGCCAAGATCCGGGACTTCCTGAAGGTGATGGACTCCCGGCTGCCGGACTACGACAAGCTGCTCACCGGGCAGCCAATCTGGAAGCAACGCCTGCACAAGGTGGGCTACCTGCCGCTGGACGGCTGCCTGCAGCTGGGCGTCACCGGTCCGATCCTGCGCTGCGCCGGGCTGGAGTGGGACCTGCGCAAGGTCGAGCCCTACTGCGGCTACCAGGAGTACGACTTCGAGGTCCCCACCTCCACCGACGCCGACTGCTACGCCCGGTACCTGCTCCGGGTGGAGGAGATCCACCAGTCCCTCAAGATCGTGGCGCAGTGCCTGGACAAGCTGGAGCCCGGCCCGGTGATGGTGGCGGACGGCAAGATCGCATGGCCGGCTCAGCTGTCCATCGGCGCCGACGGGATGGGCAACTCGCTGGAGTACGTCCGCAAGATCATGGGACAGTCCATGGAGGCGCTGATCCACCACTTCAAGCTGGTCACCGAGGGATTCGCGGTACCACCAGGTCAGGCTTATGCCGCGGTGGAGTCCCCGCGTGGTGAGCTGGGCTACCACCTGGTCTCCGATGGTGGGACCCGGCCGTTGCGGGTGCATGTCCGGGATCCCAGCTTCGTCAACCTGCAGTCCATGCCGGCGATGAGTGAGGGCGGTCTGGTGGCCGACGTCATCGCCGCGGTGGCGTCGATCGACCCGGTGATGGGAGGTGTGGACCGGTGAGCTCAGCTGTAAACATCACAGACAGCACCGTGTTCGATGAGCAGACCCGGCAGCGGGCTAAAGAGATCATCGCTCGTTACCCCCAGCCCCGATCGGCCCTGCTGCCCCTGCTGCACCTGGTGCAGAGCGTCCAGGGGCACGTCAGCCAGGCCGGGATCGTGTTCTGCGCGCAGCTGCTGGAGATCACTACCGCCGAGGTGAGCGGGGTGGTCACGTTCTACACGATGTACAAGCGCAAGCCCAGTGGCGAGCACCTGGTCAGCGTCTGCACCAACACCCTGTGCGCCGCGCTGGGCGGCGACGAGATCTACGCC
>JBOHHF010000102.1:0-17046 GCA_050700495.1 Pseudonocardiaceae bacterium | reverse complement strand
GGGCGAGCCCGAGCAGCAACACCGTGCCCGGGTCGGCGCCCAGGTCGTCGGCCAGCAGCGCGCCGTAGACGGCCACGGCCCAGCTGTGCTCGCCGTGGTTCTCCGGCGGCTCGACGATCAGCCGCGGCTTCCCGGGAGCGGTCGCGCCCGCCCGCGGCTGGCGGCACAACCTCCCGACGAACCGCGGGAGCCCCTGGACATCGTAGGGCTGATCGCCCCTCGGGCGCCTGGTAGCGTCGGCCACGAGGCCAGGCAGAGCAGCGTGCGCTCGAGCGGCGACGGCCGGGTGCAGCCCGCTGGCCACCTCGTCCACCGCGCGCCCGAGCACCTGCGTGACCTCGCCCGGTTGGAGTCCGGCAGCCAGCAGCACCGCGGCGTCCACCCCCGCCAGGCGGGCACCGGCCAATGCGGCTGCGCACTCCACCCCGGCGACCCGGGCCGGGTCGGCCCCGGCCGCCAGCGCCGCCCACGAGCGGACGAAGGACCGCTGTGCCACCGAGCCGGCCGCATGCGCCACCCGCACCCGTTTGAGGTCACCGATCTCGCGGAACACCCCCGGCACTGCGGCGAGCCGGACCCCCGGCACCACAGGTGTGACCGCGGTCATCCGGTGCCGTCCAGCCAGCCGAGTAAGACCCGTTCCTGGGCGTGCAGGGCGTGCTCGGGCACGTTCCCCTCGCGCGTGATCGGCGCCTTGAAGAAGTAACCCAGCTGCTCTTGAGCGCCGCCCTCACCACGCCGGTGCGCCTCGGCGAGTAACCGCACAAGCTCCAGAACGAGCGGAGCGGCAAGAATCGAGTCCCGGCACAAAAAGTCGACCTTGAGCTGCATCCGCTGACCGAGGAACCCGATCAGGTCGATGTTGTCCCACGCCTCCTTGGCGTCGCCGCGCGGCCGGTAGTAGTCGATCCGCACGATGTGGTCGTCGACGTCGTAGCCGAGGATCGAGTTGAGCACCGAGCCCTTGATGTCGAGCTTGCTGGCCAGCGACGACGGGTCGTTGAGGATCTGGCCGTCGCGGTTGCCGAGGATGTTCGTCGAGTACCAGCCGGCAACCGTCAATGCCCGCGAGCGAAACGCCGGCGCGAGCACGGTTTTGATCAGCGTCTGACCGGTCTTGCCGTCCTTGCCCGCGACCGGCACGCGCGCACGCTCGGCCAGTGCGAGCAATGCGGGCACGTCGGCGCCGAGACTCGGGGTGAAGTTGACGTATGGGCAATCCTCGATGATGGCGGCGTAGGCGTAAACCATGCCCGGGGTGATCACCGGGTCGCAGGTGTCGAGGCCCTTTTCGAACGAGTCGAGGTCAGCAAGAACCGCCGAGGTGCGGTCCGGCCAGGCCTCGGTCGAGGCCAGGTTGACCACCACAACGATGTCGAGCAGTTGCATCTCGCGGAACCGCCGCAGGTCGGACTGGACGTGGGCGACCCGCTCGCGCAGCGGCTCGACGGCCACCACGTTCGCTCCGGCAGCGTTGCGGCAGTACGCCGGGTCGGCGACCGCGGGCCACGGCTGGAGCTGCTGCAGGGGCACCGCGACCGCCTCGATCTGCGCCGGCTCCAGGACGCGATGCACGTGCGCGGCCTTGGCGAGGTCGTCGGCGTTGAGATCCCAACCGCCGAAGATGAGCGACTCGTAGGCCACCAGGTCGTCGCGGTGGGCGAACGGCAGCCCAGCGCTGCCGGGCATACCCAATTTGAGCTGCTCGACGCCAGCCACAGCCGTGGTCGCGACAGCACCGCCGAGACCGATCACGGCGGCTCCCACCCGGACGGCGGTCACGCGGTCACTCGGTGCGCTCGCTCGTCGAAAGCTCGCCCGGATCTGGCCCACCGGCCCGGTCCTGACGACGCAGCTGTTCCGCCCATGGCGTTGCTCCTCACCTCGTGCGCCGCTAGCGGCCGATAACGCGGCATCTCGGGCCCGGCGACCGGCACCGCCCAAGGATGCAGCACCACCGACGCTTTCGCTAGTTGAAACGAATATCCACCATCCATCGGATACTCCCCTTCGATCCGACTTCACCGCTCTAACGCATCAAACTTCGATACCGAAGCCGAGATCATGAGCAGTGATGTGTTCTAGCAAGAAAGTTGAAACGACTATAATGCGATCATGAGCCACCAGGTGGAGTGGCAGTGCGTGGCGGATGCCGTGCGCCGCTGGTCAGCGATAATCAGCCCGTGACCGCTGATGACGCTGCGGGCCTTGGTCCTGATGCGCCCACCCATGCAGCCGGCTGGGTAGCCCGCCGGCTGGGCATTGCGCCGGCCACCTTGCGCATCTGGCAGTACCGCTACGGGGTCGGCCCCACAACCAGGACAGCGGGCGGGCACCGCCGCTACAGCGCCACGGACGTGGCCCGCCTGGAATACCTGCGACAGTTGGTGCTGGTCGGAATACCGGTGGCGCAGGCGGCGCAGATGTCGGGTGATCCACAGCCGGAGCGGCCGCTGGCCTCGTCCCCCGTCATGGAGGCCCCCGTCATGGAACCGATGCGCCGGCGTGGCGGAGGCCGGGTGCTCGCCGTAGACCCCAGCACACCGGAACTCCGGCGCCTGGCGGGCGCAGCCATGGCTCTGGACGAAGACACCATCGCTGACATCCTCGCCGGCGCACTCCATCGACACGGCGTCATCACGACTTGGGACGAACTCATCGCCCCCGTCCTGCGCAGCATCGGCGACCGTTACGGCCGGACCGCAGACTGCATCGACGTCGAGCATCTGCTCACGGAACGTGTTCGCCTGGCGCTGTCAGCAATCACCGCCTATCGCCGTCGCTGGAATACCGCCGCTCCGGTGCTGCTGGGTTGCCCCGACGACGAACAGCACGTCCTGCCGCTGCATGCGCTGGCCGCGGCGCTCGCCGAGTCAGGGCAACCGAGCCGCGTCCTCGGCGCGTCGGTTCCCACGTCCGCCCTCACCTCGGCGGTCCGCCGGATCAAGCCGTCCGCAGTGTTCATCTGGGCCCAGACCGAGCGGACCGCGCAACATGCAGATCTCACAGCCATCCCCCGCCAGCGTCCTCCGGCCCGCATTGTGGCCGGCGGCCCCGGCTGGCGCGACCTTGAACTACCCACAACCGTGACACGTGCCGCCACACTCACCGAAGCAGTGCACGCCGTACGTTGACGGAGTTGACGAAGGTGCCCGGTGTGCGACGGTAAGCAGATCAGCCGCTCTTCTGTTTCCAGGCGGTTCGTTGTTGCGCGCCATTGAAACAGCTACCTGCTGCAACATCGCGTTGACCGGAGTTGGCACGCCAAATTGACGTCCGAGCGTCACGATCTCACCGTTGAGAAATTCCGCTTCGATGGATCTCGTGCGACGTTCCAGGCTCTGCCAGCTCGATCCGCCTCGCCGCGTTCTTCCCCCAACAGTGCGAAGTGAGATCAAATCACCTCGACGCTCCCGCTCTTCGCGGGTGGAAACTAAAGCGATGCCAGCGGCCGCAAGGCAGCGCTCGCCCTCACTCTGCGCCATCGCGTCCAGTGTGATCAAGTCGGGGTCCTGGCCACCACACGCCGCCTCCGCGGCGTTGCCCAGGTTCCTCAATAGTTTCCGGTATTTCCACCGCATGATTGCGTTGTCGGCTCGTGAGCTGAAGCCGGCAGCGCGTAGGTCGATAGCGATCTGCGCAGTCAGTTCGTTCGCGCCCTGAGGATAGGTCCCGACGTCAAGGATACCCGGGACCGGTGCGGAATAGGCCACGACACGGCCCGGCTCTAGGTGCTCAGCCGGCAACATCACACATATCGATTGCACATTTGCGAATCGGCTTGCGGTGAACCGTTCGTTGGCCACACCGTTTTGCGCACAGATCACGGGTACCTCTGGGCAAGCTGCACGCAAGGCGTCCAGAACGTTTTCGCTGTCCTGCGTCTTGGTGCTCAAAAACACGACATCGTCGTAACGCCAATCGATGTCACTCGGCAACGCAGCAACAGGCAGCGGCAAGGTTCGGGAACGGTCGGGATCGTCGAACTGCAGGCCCCGCTCATGAAGCGCATCTAAGTGGCGGCCACGAGCCACCAGCAGTACCTCGCGCCCTGCTTCATACAACCTGGCCGCGAGGGTGCCACCGACTGCACCCGCTCCGATCACCACATACCTCATAGCAGCTAATCTCACACAGTCGCGTTTCTCCCTCACGCAAATGAAATCTCCTGTCCGCGTTTAACCGGGCGATGTCGGAGGCTTGGTAGCGTCGGTGCCGACCAGAGTCGTGCCGGGTGGGATCGTGACCGTATCGCCGGCTCCAGGGACACAGGTGGGCCTGGTCGTCGCACCGCTCTCGGCCCCCCACAGTGGTTGATCGACCACCCGGGTGCGGATCGCCACACCACCTCGCGCCCGTCCGCCCGCGAGGTCCGCGGCGGCGAGGCAAAACGTACCCACATGTTCAACTGGATCTCCTTGGCCAACCGCAGCCGGCTGTAGAGCACATGGACAGTCCGGCTGCCCGGTCGCGCCCACGCCTCGATCTCAAACCGCAGCCGGGAACTCTCCGACCGGACCCGAAATTCGATCTGTCCAGCCTCCAGATGCCCGGTCAGGGTGACAAGGCGAAATGATGTGCCGGTCCGGTGCACCACCCGGACCGGGCCATCCCAGGGACCCGGCATGCGCACCACGATCTCGTCACCGATCGAAAGATCGCCGGGGACACCGGAGATTCTCTCCACTGCGGTCACTTCGGCGGGCACGGCCTGGTTGAGGTCGGCGGCGATCTTGGCGATCAACTCCGCCGCGGTCAACGAGGAACCCTCGATCTCCACCGCGAACAGCCGGCGGAACAGCGGGCCAACGCCGCACTCCAGGGATTGGTTGCGGTCGTCCACCAGATGATCGGGCAGCGGCGGAGGGAAGTCAGTGGCATCGCCTGCCTCGACGGATCGATGCAACGGCGTGGTCGCCCACAGGTAGCGCCACGAGACGAGCAGAATACCCAGCGTCCACCGCGCCAGGATCGCCGACCAGCGAGCAATCACGTGGTACACCAAACCTCTCTCCCGTCGCCCTCATTGAAGAAGGGATGACCGGCCCGTGACGGTCGCAGTCGCGCTGTTCACCCGTGACCTGCGGGTGCACGACAATCCAGTGCTGCACGCGGCGGCGCGGTCCGCTGACCAGGTCGTGCCGCTGTTCGTGCTCGACGAGCGTATCCTCACTTCGCGCTACAACCGGCCGAACCGTGCCCGATTCCTCGCCGACTCGCTCGCCGACCTCCACACGGCATTGCGCGAACTGGGTGCCGCGCTCGTGCTGCGCCGCGGTGACGTTGCCTCCGAGGTCGCGTGCCTGGCGCAGGAGGTGGACGCCGCGGAGGTGCACATCGCCGCCGACGTCAGCGGCTACGCGCAGATGAGGCATCGCCGCCTGGACCAGGTACTCGGCCGGCGCAAGCTGGTCGGGCACGACAGTGTCACCGTCGTGGCGCCTGGGTCGATCACTCCGAACGGCAAGGATCACTTCGCGGTCTTCACGCCGTACCTGCGTCACTGGGAACGGCAACCGCGCAGAGCACCGCTGCCGCCTCCAACGACTCTGACGTTGCCGTCTCGGGTGCGGCGCGGGAAGGTTCCGTGCCAAGCTGAGATCTGTCGCCCTACCTGCATCTCGGCTGCCTCTCCGCCACCGAACTGGCCAGCCGCGCGGCCGAATGCGGTGGTGCCGGCGCGGCCGCGTTCGTCCGCCAGCTGGCCTGGCGGGACTTCCATCACCAGGTCCTGGTCGCGCGTCCACGCTCCGCCCACCAGGACTACCGCACCCGCCAGGACCACTGGCTGAAAGATCAGCACGCGCTGGACGCCTGGCGAACAGGCCGCACGGGCTATCCCGTGGTCGATGCCGGAATGCGCCAGCTACAGCGCGAAGGCTACCTGCACAACCGGGCCCGGCTGATCGTCGGAAGCTTCCTCGTCAAGACCCTGTATCAGGATTGGCGACCCGGCGCGGAGCACTTCTACGATCTGCTCGTCGACGGCGACATCGCGAACAACGCGATGAACTGGCAGTGGGTAGCCGGAACCGGCACTGACACCCGACCCAACCGGGTGTTCAACCCGCTGCGCCAGGCGGACCGGCTCGACCCCGACGGTGCTTACGTGCGGCGCTACCTGCCAGAACTGGCCGGAGTGGACGGAGCCGCGGTTCACCGGCCGTGGGAGCTGCCGGCGGAGCAGCGGTGCGCGCTGGACTACCCGGACCCGATCGTCGACCTGCGAGCGGCGGCGGAGCACTTCCGCCGGGCCCGCGAACGGGGATGAGTGCTACATAATCATGTGCGGGTAGGTGTGATCGGTCGGCGGGTCGAAGGTTTCCTTGATCGCCCGCGGGCTGACCCATCGCAGCAGGTTGATCAATGAGCCGGCCTTGTCGTTGGTACCCGAGGCCCGGGACCCACCGAAGGGCTGGCGGGCCACGACCGCCCCGGTGGGCTTGTCGTTGACGTAGAAGTTGCCCGCCGCAAAGCGCAGTGCCACCTGGGCCTGCACCACTGCGGCCCGGTCGGTGGCGAACACTGCGCCGGTCAACGCGTACGGGCTGGTGGAGTCCACCACATCGAGGATCGCCGGGTAGTCGGCATCGGGGTAGACGTGCACCGCGAGGATCGGCCCGAAGTACTCCGTCGCGAACACCTCGTGTTTGGGATCACCGCCGACCAGCACGGTGGGTTGCACGAACCAGCCCTGCGAATCGTCGCAGCCACCGCCGGCGAGGACCTCGATCGACGGGTCGGTGGCGACCCGCGCAAGGAGGTCGCGGTGCTTGGCGAAGGCCCGGGCGTCGATCACCGCGCCGCCGAAGTTCGACAGGTCCGTGACGTCGCCGTAGCTGATCGTGCGTGTGGTGTCGACAAGCTGTTCCCGCACGCGGCCGTCCCACAGCGACCGGGCGACATACGCCCGGGAGACCGCGGAACACTTCTGGCCCTGGTAGTCGAACGCCCCGCGCACCAGCGCCGCCGTCACCGCTGCCGGGTCGGCCGAGGGGTGCGCCACCACGAAGTCCTTACCACCGGTCTCTCCCACGATACGCGGATAGCTGCGGTAGCGGTCCAGGTGATCGGCGATGGCGCGCCAGAGGATCTTGAAGGTCGTGGTGGACCCGGTGAAATGCAGCCCGGCGAAGTCGGGATCGGCCAGTGCCACCTCGCTGACCGCTGCACCGTCTCCGGTGACCAGGTTGATCACTCCGGGCGGCAGTCCGGCGGCCTCCAGTAGTCGCATCGTGTGGTGCGCGGCGAGCTGCTGGGTGGAGGTGGGCTTCCACACCACCGTGTTGCCCATCAACGCGGGCGCGGTGGGTAGGTTTCCGGCGATCGCGGTGAAGTTGAACGGGGTGATCGCGGTGACGAACCCGTCCAGCGGGCGGTAGTCCATCCGGTTCCACTCGCCGGGTGCCGAATTCGGCTGCTCGGCCAGGATCTGGCGGGCGTAATGCACGTTGAAGCGCCAGAAGTCGATCAGCTCGCAGGCCGCGTCGATCTCGGCCTGTTGCACTGACTTCGACTGGCCGAGCATGGTGGCGGCATTGAGCGTGTCGCGCCATGAGCCGGCCGCAAGGTCCGCTGCCCGCAGCAGGACCGCGGCGCGCTCGTCGAAGGGCAGCTCGCGCCAGGCCGGTGCGGCCTGCATCGCGGCACGGACGGCGGCGGTGACGTCGGCGGCGCTGGCCTGCGCGCTTGTGCCCAGCACGTGGGCGTGCCGGTGCGGGGCTACCACGTCGAAGGGTTCCCCACCAGCCATCCGCTGCACGCCGCCGATGGTCATGGTCAACTCGACTCGCTGGGCGGCCAGCTCGGCGAGCGTGCGGGCCAGCGACTCACGTTCCGGCGTGCCGGGCGCGTAGCCACGGACCGGTTCGTTGCGCGGAGCCGGCGTGGAGGTGATCGCGTCCATCAGAACCTCCCAGATCTGCCCTGTGCCCGGCGTGTCGGGCTCTCCTGCACAGTGTGTCGAGTTCTCGTGCCCGGTGTGTCGGGCTCTGCGGCCCGGTACTCCCGACCGGGCATCGGAACGCGACACACCGGACACAGCAAGCCCGACATGCGCCGGGGGTGAGGCGGACACGCCGGCAGCAGACAGGTCAGAGGAGTTCGAGGAGGAAGGGGATCTCCTGGGTGGCGTACCAAGCCATCTCGTGGTCCTCCGCTTCGCCGAGGGTGAACTCGGCGTCTGGATCACCGAGATCGGCAGCGTCCACCACCGCCGCCGCGCTGCGCACCGCATCCTCCGCTTCGGTCCCGTCGACGTGCACGGCGGCGACCGCCGAGCTCGGTATCGGCCCGGCAACCGTGACGACGGCGTCGTCGAGATCAGGGCGCAACCGCACCCGCTCGATGTCAGCGGCGACCACGACGCGGCGAGGCAGGACCCCCGAGTCGCCATCCAGCTCAGCGGCCAGCAGCCGCAACGACGCCCGGGCCGCCTCGTTCATCGCCGCGTACTCCAGCTCTTCGGTGTCCCCGGCGGCATAGGACTCACGAAGCATCGGAGTGAGCGCGAAGGCGGTGCCCGAGACGGGGACCAGCTCCCCGGAGTCGACCAGTGTTCGCAGCATCGCGAGCGTGGCGGGAATGTAGACCCTCATTGTCCGGACACCGATAACCGGTCGGCCATACGGTGCATCCTGACACGTCGGACGGCCATATCCGAACCTGACATCCTGACTACGTGCCCCCGCCCGACAAGTCCCTGCCCCACGTTCCATCCCCGGCCGATCAGCCCGTGCCCGACGATCAACCCCCGGCCCGGCAGGCCGCCAGTCCACGGGACGTCTTCATCACCGTCTACGGCCGCAAACCGGTGCTGGAGGCACTCATCGACCCGGCCCTGACCATCGACAAGGTGATCGTCGCCGAACGTGCCCGTGGCGACACTCTGCAGGAGATTCTCGACGCGGCAGCCCGTCGGCGAGTGCCGGTGCGGCAGATGTCAGCGCACCGGGTGAAGGTGTTGGCCGGCAACGGCCGGCATGACCAGGGCGTCCTGGCCGACGTGGTGGCCCCCCGGATGCGCCCGCTGGACGGCGCGCTGACAGCGCTGCGCAGCCCGGCCGCAGTGCTCGTGCTCGACGCGATCACCAATCCGGCCAACGTGGGCATGATCCTGCGCACCGCGACCGCCGCCGGCCTCGACGGCGTGGTGCTGCCCCGCCGGGGGGTGCCCGCGATCGATCCACTGGTGATCAAGGCTTCGGCGGGAGTCGCCTTTCATGCCCCGGTCCTGCGGGCAGCCACCGCGGAACGGGCCTGCGCCGCGTTGCGCACCGCAGGGTTCGCGGTGCTCGGGCTGTCCGGTTCGGCACCGGGCACCACGTCGTTGTTTCGCGATTCACCACCGCCCCGGGTGGCTTACGTGCTGGGCAACGAGACATCGGGAATCTCCCCGGCCGTCGCTGCGCAACTCACCGGCTGGGTCGGCATCCCGATGGCCGGGGGTGTCGAGTCACTCAACGTCGCCAGCGCGGCTGCGGTGGTGTGCTTCGAGTGGGCTCGACAGCGCGCCACGCCATAGCCGGTTGCCCACAGGGCCGGTTGTCCACAGGTCGCACCCAATATGTCGAAAACCAGGACAACACCACCCCGGATCTCGCATACTCCCCTGCACCGGATCGTTGCCCCTCCTCCGATCTGGTGCCCACGGTCTCAGCGCCACCTGCTGCGGACCACCCCACGGCGTCTCGGCCCCGCCGTCGATCGACCGCGCGCACCTGCGTGGTCTGCAGACGAGGAGGGTTCCGTTGACCACGAGCATCGCCGAGCCACATCCCCACCTGCCGCACCGGCCGGTGCTGCGCCGGTTGGTGGATCTGTTGCCGCCCCCGGCGCCAGCCCACACCGAGCCGGCACCAGCCACAATCCAGCCGCTGGCCGTGACCGCGGATGCCGCAGCGTCCGTCCTGGCTGAGCGAGTGCTACGGGCCGCTGTGGAGATCGTCGCCGGCCGGCGGCCGGCGCGGCAGTTGTCCGCGGTTCTGGGTCCTGACTTACTGGCCTACCTCGCCACGCTCAAGACGGCGGCCGGCCATCTACAACCGCGAGTGCGCAAGGTGTTCGCCCAGCAGCCGGCTGACGGGGCGCTGGAGGCGGTGGCCCTGGTGACGCTGAGCACCGGAGTCCGCGCGCTGGCTGCCCGCTTCGAGGAGCAGGTCGACGATGGGGGCCGACGATGGCGATGCACGGCGTTGCAACTACGCCTCACCGCCGGAGACATGGCTACCCGCCGAGACCTTCGCCGGCATTGAAAGTGCATCGAAACCGCGGGAGGCAGACCGATACTCTGAGCAGCGCCCGGTTCTCGTCCGCATTGACTTCGCATCGACAAGGAGACAGCCCCGCCGATGAGCGACCAGCAGCTCGTCCGACCCGCCCCTCTCAGCGGCTTCCCCGAGTGGTTGCCCGAAGTCAGACGCGTCGAGCTGCAGTGGCTTGACCGGATCCGCCAGACCTTCGAACGCTACGGATTCTGCTCGATCGAGACTCCGTCCGTCGAGGCACTCGACGTTCTCGTGGCCAAGGGAGAGACCTCCCAGGAGGTCTATACGCTGCGCCGGTTGCAAGCCGAACCCAACGACGGCAGTGATGCTCGACTGGGATTGCACTTCGACCTCACGGTGCCCTTCGCGCGATACGTCGCCCAGCATTTCAACGATCTGGTCTTCCCCTTCAAGCGCTACCAGATCCAGCGCGTATGGCGAGGTGAGCGCCCCCAGGAAGGCCGCTACCGCGAGTTCACCCAATGCGACATCGACGTCATCAACGTCGACCGGGTACCGCTGCACTTCGACGCTGAACTGCCGCGGATCATCCACGAGATCCTGACCGACCTCGCCCTGCCCTCCTGGTCATTCAACCTCAACAATCGTAAGGTCCTCCAGGGCTTCTACCAGGGCCTGGGCATCGACGACCCTCTCGGTGTCATCCGCATCGCAGACAAGATCGACAAGATTGGCGCGGCAGGCGTGGGCGGATTGCTCACCTCCGAACTGCGCCTCACCCCCGAGCAGGTCACCGCCTGCCTGGACTTGGCGCAGATCCGCGGCATTGATCCGTCAGTGATCGACGACATCACCCGACTCGGCTCCAAGTCCGACCTACTCACCGAAGGCCTCGATGAGCTGGCCTTCGTACTGGATTCCCTGTCGGACCTGCCGGCCGGCAGTGTCGTGGCCGACCTGTCCATCGCCCGGGGTCTGGATTACTACACGGGAACTGTGTACGAGGGGAAATTCGTCGAGTGGCCGGACTACGGCAGCATCTGCTCCGGTGGCCGGTATGAGAACCTGGCCGGATCTTTCATCCGGCGCAGCCTGCCTGGCATTGGCCTATCCATCGGCCTGACTCGAATCTTCGCCAAGCTCGTCGCCGAAGGACTCCTGCAAACCGGCCCCAGCAGTCCCAGCGATGTCCTCGTGGTGATTCCCAGTGATCAGCGGCGGGCTCACGCGGCAGCCACCGCCGCCCAGCTGCGTGCCCGCGGACTCAACACCGAGTTGTACCACCAAACCGACAAGCTGGCCAAGCAGATCCGCTACGCCTCCCGCAAGGGCATCCCCTTCGTATGGTTCCCGCCGTTTGAGGACGGCCAATCGCACGAAATCAAGGACATGACCTCCGGTGCCCAAAGCGAGGCCGACCCGGCGACCTGGCAACGGCCCTGAACCGGTCAGCGTCGACTAGCTATCGGTCATGCCGTGAAAACGACGGTAACCCGGACGGTGAACGGCTTCGAATCCCATCGTTCAGCCGTCGATCCGTCACTCAAGAAGCTTGACTTGGCGACACGCTTGATTGTAAGCGTAGGCTTGGCAGTCACGCGGAACTGCGGTTCCGCACGCCGCTCCTCCTCCGCGCGCCAGCTGGCGGCTTGATTCAGCGCCTCAGTCGCCGCTTCGGCTTGAATCCTCGAAGCGTCTGCCTGCACCTTGGCGGCATCCGCTTGCGCCTTCGATACCTCGGCCTGCGTGTTCGCCGACGCTGCCTGCTGCCTAGCAAAATAGACGTTAGCGCCGGTCACGAGGATTGCGAAGATAGAGATAATTAGCGCGGCGACGTCCATGCATAGACCTTACTCACCGGTCATGCGGCCGGGTAGCGTCGGTGTATCGCAGCTGATAGAAGGAGCTCCGCCCGTACCGGCACTGCCGCGGAGATCACGGAACTCGAAAGTAAGCATGCGTCCCGGCCGGCGGGCTGGCTCGCGCACGGGACGAGCGGACACAACGGAGGCCACGAACCGTGAGAGGTGACTGCGATCTCCGGCAGGTCGCCTGGCCGTTAGGCGAGATCGTCGAATTCGCCGGCCTTGACGCCCTTGATCCAGGCGTCCATCTCGGCGCGGGTGAAGAACACGGCACCGGCGTCGGGGTGGTTGCTGTTGCGGACGGCGATCCGGCCGTTCGGCAGTGCGGCCACCTCGACGCAAGTAGCGTCGGTGCTCTCCCCATTGGAGAAGCTGCTCGTACGCCACTGAGCCTGGGCCAGGGTCTCTCCCTGTATCATCTCGTGACCTTCTTCGCTCGCGGTCACCCGTAGTTCTTCATCGCCTCGGTGATCAGCTCGGCGGAGTCCTCCTGGGACAGCGCCCGCTGGGTCAGGATACCGAAACGCAACAGCCAGTCCCGCACCCGATCCCGATCTTCGATGAAGAAGGTCCCGGCCCGGCCCTCGGTGTAGCCGATGTCCAGCATCGGGTCGGGCAGGGTAATCAGCGAAAACGGCCCCTCCAGGCCAGGGTTGGCGCCCACGTCGAGGGGCAGCACCTGGATGCGGATGTGCGGCTTCTCAGCCACGATCAGCAGCTTACGCATCTGGTCGTGCATGACGATCCGGTCACCAACCGGCCGCTGCAGGATCGTCTCGTCCAAGATGAAGTGCAGCTGCGGCGGCGGATCCTTGGCAAGAATCTGCTGCCGGGCCGTTCGAGCGGCGACCCCGCGCTCCAGCTCGGCCGCGCTGCGCGGGACCGGATTGCCTGACAGGGCAAGTGCGCGGGTGTAGTCGGCGGTCTGCAGCAGGCCCTGCACGAGCTGGTTCTGGAAGTCACGAAGCGCGACCAGCCCGCTCTCCAGGTGGAGACAGACCGCGCGCCCGCAGTGCCCGACTCAGCCGCGCTCGCTCCGCTATGCGACGAGGCGGAATTCACCGAGTTGATCGACGAGATGGTGGCCGAGGAGGCCCCCAGGTTGTTCGCCGTAGTGCAGGAGTACGCGAACGGGTGGACGGCCGGATCGCGGCCTGGGGCATGGCGTTCGCGGACTACGCCACAGTCGTCGGAGTGGATCGCGACGTACACGTGAGCTCATGCTCGCCTGAACGCGCAACGCGCGCGTTCAGCCGCCGCCCACACATCACCGCCCGCCTGGTGTGGGTCAACTGATGAGCCCTGCCGGTGTCGAGCTGAGTGCACTCAGCGAATGCTCAGCGGTCGGTGGCCTGTCCGCGGTCGACGTCGAGGTACCGGTTGGCCTGTACCGCTTCGAGCATCCGGCGGTCGTGGGTAACCAGCAGCAGGATGCCCGGGTACGTCTTCAGCACCGACTGGTCGAGTCGGTTGGTCGGCTCGTCCAGGACCACCAGATCACTCCGCCTGAGAGTCAGGGGAACTGCTCCAGGTCAAGTCCCTCGAAGCCGGCGTAGCGGCTGGCGTCGGCGGTAACCAGTGGCCAGCCACGGTCGTGGGCGCAGGCCACGGCGTGCGCGTCGCGCTGCTCGCCACCGAGCTGGCCGACCGCGCGAGCCCGGCTCGCGTCGAGGTCATCGACCACGGTGACCGACAACCGCAGCAAGACCTCCAGCACCGGATGATGCTTCTCCGGTAGCTGCGACCACGCCGCGGCGACCGTAGTCGCGGGAAGCACCAGCACGATGCTCTCTTCGACAGCGGTCCACACCAGGGCAGCGGCGTACACCGAGCTCTGCGTTGCGAAGGCCACCAGCGCTGAAGCGTCGAGGACCCGGCCGCCGATCACGACGCGTGTGAGTCGGGAAGCGGACCCAACCCGAGATCCCGGCGTGCTGCCTCCAATGCCTCCCGCGGCGGCGGTCCACCCAGCACCTGCTCAAGCGCGGCCAGCGCACGGGCTCGCGACAGCTGGTTGCGCAGCGCTTCAGCCACGAAGGCCGAGAGGCTTTCCGCGGCACCGGCGGCCACCGCGCCGCGGGCGTCGCCGAGCACCTCGGGCGGCAAGCTTACCGTCACCCGCTCAGCAGTCATACCGGAAGGTTAACTCAGTAATACCTGGGGAGAAAAGGCGGACTCGTGGCGATCACCGGTCCATCGGCCCAGCAACCTGCCCGGCGTGGCTCAGCGGTCAGTGACCTGTCCGCGGTCAACGTCGATGTGCCGGTTGGTCTGTACCGCTTCGAGCATCCGGCGGTCGTGGGTGACCAGCAGCAACGTACCCGGGTACGTCTTCAGCGCCGACTCGAGCTGCTCGATGGCAGGCAGATCGAGGTGATTGGTCGGCTCATCCAGCACCAGCAGGTTCACCCCGCGAGCCTGCAGCAGGGCCAGCGCAGCCCGGGTGCGCTCGCCAGGCGACAACGTCGCCGCGCACCTCAGCACATGCCCGGCACGCAACCCGAACTTCGCCAGCAGGGTCCGCACATCCGCCGGCAACAAGCCCGACACGGCGCCGAACGCATCCAGCAACGACTGCTCATCGAGGAACAAACCACGGGCTTGGTCAACCTCACCGACAACCACGCCGGGACCCAACCAGGCACTGCCCTCAACCAGCGGCAACCGACCAAGCAACGCACCCAGCAACGTCGACTTACCAGAGCCGTTAGCCCCGGTGATGGCCACCCGATCCGCCCAGTCAATCTGCAAATCGACCGGACCGAGCGTGAAGCCGCCCCGGCGCGCCACCGCACCACGCAACACCGCCACCACCGCCCCGGCACGCGGCGCAGCAGCGATCTCCATCCGCAGTTCCCACTCCTTGCGCGGCTCCTCGACCACCTCCAGCCGCTCGATCAGCCGATCAGTCTGGCGCGCCTTGGCGGCCTGCTTCTCACTCGACTCGACGCGAGCGGCACGGATGAACTTGTCGTTGTCACTGGCCTTGCGCCGAGCGTTCTTCACGCCCTTATCAGCCCATGCCCGCTGGGTTCGGGCTCGCACCTCCAGGGCCGAGCGGGTTTCGGCGTACTCCTCGAAATCCGCCCGAGCATGCCGGCGAATCACCTCGCGCTCCTCCAGGTACCCGGCGTACCCGCCGCCGTAGTGGCGTACCTGCTGCTGCGCGAGGTCCAGCTCGACCACCCGGTGAACCGACCGGGTCAGGAACTCCCGGTCGTGGCTGACCAGGACCGCTCCGGCCCGCAGGCCGGCCACGAACTCCTCCAACCGGCGCAGGCCATCCAGGTCAAGATCGTTGGTCGGCTCGTCGAGCAGGAAGATGTCGTATCGGCTGAGCAGCAGCGACGCCATCCCGGCCCGGGCGGCCTGGCCGCCGGAGAGCGCGGTCATCGGCTGATCGAGATCCACCGCCAACCCGAGGTTCGCGGTGACCTGCTCGGCCCGCTCCGCCAGATCCGCGCCGCCCAGGTTCAACCACTGGTCCAAGGCATTGGCGTACGCGTCGTCGGCCCCCGGGATACCGACAGCCAACTGCTCGGCGAAGCTGTCCAGGTCGCGCTGCGCGGCCGCAACGCCGGTTCGCCGGGCCAGCAACGCGCGCACCGTCTCGCCGGGGCGACGTTGCGGCTCCTGAGGCAGGTACCCGACAGTCGCCGTCGGCGGATGCAGCTGCACGACACCGTGCTCGGGGGATTGCAGGCCCGCGAGGATACGCAGCAGCGTCGACTTGCCCGCGCCGTTGGAACCGACCAATCCGATGACGTCTCCGGGCGCCACGACGAGGTCCAGCCCGGAGAACAGGAGCTGATCGCCATGGCCAGCAGACAGTTCCTTGGCGATCAGCGTGGCATCCACACCGGGCACGTCAGGAGCGGGCGGTGGTGGGCGCGCCGTGGCAGCGCTTGTACTTCTTGTTCGAACCGCACGGGCAGGGAGCATTGCGGGCGGGCTCCTGCGCCTTGGCACCGTTACCGGTGTGCCGACCGCGAGTGCCGCCCCGCACCTCGGTGCCACCGCCTTCGGCCGGCCCGATGTAGGTCAGCGACCGCGACGCCGGCTCTGCCGGCTCCGGCAGCTGCGAGAGCGCCGGACCCGCCGGCGCAGGGTCGATCGGGGCGGCGGGGACGGCCGGGGCCTGCGCAAGAGCCGGTTCGGGGGCTTGCGCAGGATCGTCAGCAACCGGATCGGCAACCTGGATCTGCACGTTGAACAGGTACCCGACGGCCTCCTCCTTCAACGCCTCGAGCAGCGCGCTGAACATCTCGAAACCTTCGCGCTTGTACTCCACCAGCGGGTCACGCTGCGCCATCGCACGAAGGCCGATGCCCTCCTTGAGGTAGTCCATCTCGTAGAGGTGCTCGCGCCACTTGCGGTCCAGCTCCGAGAGCACCACGCGGCGCTCGAGCTCCCGCATCGCACCCTCGCCTGCCACCTCCGCGAGTGCTGCCTCACGACGGGTGTAGGCCGCCCGGGCGTCATCGAGCACGGCAGCCAAGAGCACCTCGCGGGTCACGTCGTCTGACTCATCGCCGACGTCCTGGTGCCTGATCCCGACCGGGTACAGCGTCTTGAGCGCCGTCCACAGCTTGTCAAGATCCCAGTCCTCGGCGTACCCGTTCTCGGTGGCACCGTTGACGTAGGCAGTGATCACATCTGTCATCATGTGCTCGATCTGCTCACGCAGATCCTCGCCTTCGAGCACCCGGCGACGCTCGGCGTAGATCACCTTGCGCTGAAGATCCATGACCTCGTCGTATTTGAGGACGTTCTTGCGGATCTCGAAGTTCTGCTGCTCGACCTGGGTCTGCGCAGACTGGATCGCCCTGCTGACCATCTTGGCCTCGATCGGGATGTCGTCCTCCATCCGCAACCGGGTCATGATGGACTCGACCATCGGGCCGTTGAACCGCACCATGAGCTCGTCGCGCAAGGAGAGGTAGAACCGGGACTCG
>JBOHHF010000101.1:0-30137 GCA_050700495.1 Pseudonocardiaceae bacterium | reverse complement strand
AACACCAGCAACGTCTCCGGCTCAGCCAACGCAGCGATCACAGCACGAGCGTCGTCAATAACCATATCGATCACCATAGCTGCGACCCCACGCCAGCCGACCGGCCCTGCCGCAGCCGCAGATCAACACATCAACCAACGCGCAACGGCTGAATATTTACGTCCCGACGCACCACGAGTGGCAGCCATTCAACCCGGATGAAGACCAGCGTGGCAAGCAGTCGCGCGACCCGGCCGTTGCCGTCCTGGAAGTGTTGGACCGCTCTTTCCATTCCCTCGGCACAGTTCGACCTCGACCGTCCGCCCGAACTGGTCGACACCCGTCGTGGTGGGCTGGGACTGGGTCAGCAGGGCATGAACTTCCTTGACGAAGGACAGGCTCAGGTCGCGCCTTTGGGCGACAACATCAAACACGAGATCAACAGCACTCCGCTGATCCCAAAGCAGGTTCACCACTACCGTGGGATCCTTATCCGTGGAGTCATTGGGAATCAGCGCTGCATCGAACCCTCGCTCGATCAGGGTCTCGGTGACACCCCTGTCGATCGAGTACAAACCCTCCAGGACGCCGGTCTCCACGGCCAGTCTGTTCTTCCAACGCTCGAGGAACGCTCGCTCCACCTCGAGCTCCTGCATGGATTCCCGTTCCTCCTTCCATGCCTGAGCCAGGCCTTCGAGAGACGGCGCCCGGCGCGCCAGCAGCTCAGTGCTGAGCTCCGTGATCGGATGCCACTGATACCAGCTTCGGTTCACGCCCACCCTCCAGAACGGTCGCCGTGCAGGTCACTAGCTTGTCAGCTGTGTCGAACGAGGAGCCGGAGCGAAACGTCACCTCATCAACGGGCGGGGGCAACTTCCTCGATGTTGGCGATGGTGAAGTCGCGTTGCGCATTGCGGAGGTGGCACCAGGAGTCGAGCCATGTGCCGTAGAGCTGTTGGGGCCGGATTGCCCGGGTACTGCGGCTGCCGTTCTTGTCGCGGTAAACGATGAGCACGTCGTTATGGCGATCTACGGCGTCGGACAGCAGTTCCAACTCAGCGTCATCAAGATGACAGTTGAGCTGTGCCAGCAGATCGAAGGTGTCGGAGTCCGCGGCGGTCCGTACAGTCTCGCCGCCTGGGTCAGCCGTCAGCCACTGGGCCAGCTCGATAGCCGTGAGTGCAGCTCGCGATTTTGTGGTGATCACGCGATCGAGTATCGGAGCCTCGTGGTCGGGGCGGGCTTCGACGATCACTGCGCCCTGGGCGTCCTCAGCCATCGGGGACAGTCCCATCTCGCGCAGACGTTTCAGAACTTCGTCGAGATTGCTAGGGCTGGACAGCACAGTAGGGGCGAGCCGGCTGAAATGTAGCTTGTTGAGAGATCGAGTGTGCAGAATCTCGGTGATCAAAGCGTCGTCGCCGATGACGCAGGAGCGCATGCCACGGACTCGAACCTGGCCGTGCCGGCGAGCGGCGTCGGTGATCAGATATTCCAGTGGCTGGGGAACTGCGCGGTCCGAGATGGTGGCCAGCTCGGTGAGCAGGTCCTGGGCCGTCCACCCGGTGTCGAGCGCGGCCCGGATGCTGGCCGGGGTGAACCGCCAGGTCCGGGCGGCCCCGTGGGTCTCGGCGATGGCGGAGTCCTTCAACAGCCGCGCCACGGCTGCGCTGGGCTGGCCGGAGACCACCGCGGTGAGGTCGGACTGCAGGATCACGCTGCACGAGGCTTCGGGGAGCAGGGGGGCGCACAGTCGAGCCAGCTCCTCCACCGCATCCTGCGGTGCGGTCCCGGTCACGGCCAGCAGCTGCTCTCCGAGTTCGGACACCACGTCAGTGGCGATCGCCCCGAGCAGTTCGGCTTCACGGACGGCGGCAGCCACCTTGTCCGCACGCTGACCAGCGTCATAGCCGTGCAGCGGGAGGAACCAGTCGATGTTCTGCCCCGCCGCGCGCACCGAAGCGCCCGAACGAGCGGCCCGCAGCAGCGCGCGCCGCAGCAGCCCGGCGGCCGACGCCAGCGGCAACGGCGGCGGATGTTCCTTGTCCCCCTGGGTTTCCCGGCTGGTCGGTGCGTGCTCGAGCGAGAACCACGCGTCGATCAGAACCGCCCACCGCCGACCTGGTTGCGCAGCGCGCCATCCCGCGTAGGAGTGCGTCGGTGCGTATCCGGCGTCGACTCGATCCAGCAGGCCGGCCGTATACGCCAGGTCGATCCACAACAGCAGGACGTCGTCGGCGATCGACAGCTGCTTGGCCAACCGCGCCCGTTCCCGAGGTCCGACTCCCCCTTTCTTCAGCGCCGCGATCGGCGTCGCGCGGGCCTCGTCGAGCAGGGTCGTCATCCCCCGAAACGCCTCCTGAGCGGCGGCCTGGACGGCCCGGCGCACCGCAACCTGGTCGGCACCGGCTGGGGGAAGCTCCGGCCGCCCGGTCAGCGCGAGCTCGCGTTCGGCCAGCCAACCGGCGATCGCCACTTCCCTGGGTATCTCAGGACGGTGATTGACGGGCAACAGCAGGCCGGCTGCGGTCAGCAACTCGGTCGGATCACGATCACCCGCACCGCGTGGCCGGGAATGGCTGAACCCCGAGTAGCCGAACCCGGCGTAATAGTCGTCATAGCCACGCCGGTACTCGCCGAGCCGTTTCCTGACCGGTTCCGGCAGCTCAGCGATTACCCTGGCCAACAAAGGCAGATCCGACATCAGTTCGGACAGCCGCGCTGCCAGTTCCGGCTTGCGCAAGCCATCGGTCTCTGCACCGAACGCGCTCACCGCCGCGCGCAAGTCCTCAGCGAGGGCCGATGACGTCATCTTCGCGACCGGCCGGCCGCCACCGATTTCCGCACACCAGTGCGCTTCCAGCCGTTCCGGCAGACACAAGACCCCGCAGCTGTCCCAGGCCAGCCCTCGCCTGCACAGCTCAGCGGCCGCGTCCTGCACCAGAGGATCCGAGGCGCCCAGCAACCGCGCCACACCCGGCAGCGTCGCCGACGCACCAAGCACGGCGACGGCCTGCCCGACCATGACCATGTCCCGGTTCACCGCGCGCAACGCGGCACCCAGCGAATCCGCCCCGCCCAGCCGCTGCGCGAGCTGGCTGAAACCACGCGGAACCGGCTGCACCAGAACATCCGGACGCGCTTGGAGCAACGCGGTCAACGACGCCTCGTCCAAACCGGACAGGTACTCAGAAAATGATCTTGAGCTCACACCCGTCATTCTGCCGTCGGGCCGCTCACGGGTTCGAGCCGGTGCCGATCCGCTTGTCAAGCCACCCATCCGTCCCAGGACAGGTCCTACTTCAGCTCCGGCGGGGATCACAGCGGATCACGATGGTTCGAGCTGGCCGGCCACGAGACCACCGCCCACCTCATCGGCAACGGTATGGCTGCTCTGCTCACCTACCCCGACCAACTGCGCCTGCTCCGGTCGGACCCAGCTTTGCTGCCGCGCGGCGTCGGCCTCGGCGTCGGCCACGGTATGCGCTACGAGTTGTCGTCCCGAGACGTTGCAGTCGTGTGCAACAGAAGAGAACTCATCGACGATGAACCGTTTGACCATGGCGAGCCGAGGTACTGCACTCTCCGCGGAGAATCGCCATGGAGACACCCAATACCTGCGATGCCACGAAGTCGAGGCTCGCTATCATCCAGCTCTCAAAATTCTCGCCCGCTTCGTCGGCCGCCTGACGCCAGTATTTCGCGCGGTCCGGGCCGATGTCGATTCGTGGTAGCAGCACCTCACCCGGTTCCACCACTGGTTCACCAGATCGTAATTCTCTGATTTTTCTGCGGAGTTGACTCCTCGACCACCCACGCTCTTCTGCCCGGGCAAGCCACTCATCCTGCTCGACCGGCGGAAGTGATGCAACCTCAGCGTGATGTTGGAAACTGAGCCTTTCCCTCCTGCGCGATGGCTCGAATTTTCTCGCTACCCAAGCGTAATTCCGTAAGGTCTGATAGTCGAGGCCGACCGCTTCGATTGCTCGACGATAACGGTCAACATACTCTTTTTCCCCATATACGACCCAATCCCCCAAACACCAGACTGACGAGTTGACAAGCCCGGCCATCTGCCGACCGGCCCGTTCCCATTCATCGAACGTCAGCTGCACTGGAAAACGCAGACCAACTCGCGTAAGAAGGACCCCATCCCCCTCTTTGACATGAACATTCCCTGCGTTTCCGTATTGCGGACTGCCGTCATTCCGTGGGCACGAGCCAGTTCCAATCGATGCTCTTATTCCGCCTGACTGTGACATCATCGCCCCTTGCTGATTAAATCGATCTTCTCGCAACTTCTCCCATGCCAACAAGCTCCACAGGAGCACGAAATCCGCGTACTAAACTGGCATGCAGGCGACATGGCGTCGGTGCTGTGACAAAGTGGATACAACGGCGATATGGACACAATGCCCCCTACCCGAGCCCCCAACCCGAGACTCGTCCACCTTGGCGGATCAGTCACTTGGTACGATACACTTCAGCGAATCGATGTCAACCGACGCTGGCCCTCGGGCAGACCTCCGGGCGGTCTGGAGAGGACCTGTACCACATGACTGAACCCACCCGTCCGGACTCCGCTGGTGCTGTTCACCGCTCCATCGCGGAGCGGCTAAATCGCCTTTTTATCGCAATTCGCCCTTCCGGCGAGAATCGGGAGTATCAGGGCAAAGAGGTAGTTGCGGCGATCCGAGCCGCAGGTGGCGAGATGTCGGAGTCCTACCTCTCAGAGCTGCGGCGCGGCATCAAACCGAACCCCACGATCCGCCACCTCGACGCCCTGGCCGAGTTCTTCGGTGTACGTCCGGGTTACTTCACCGATGACCTGGTCGCGGAAGAAGTCGAAGCCGAGCTCGAGCTGCGGAGCGCGATGCGAAAGGCCAATGTCAAAGACCTCGCCCTACGAGTGGCGAACCTAGGCCTCGTCGAGCGAGCGGCCATGAACCGGCTGCTGGCTCAGATCATCACCGAACATGACGAGCCGTAGACGCGGGGGCGTCCCCCAACGTACGCCGCCGAAGTCGTGTCCGAGACGAACCTCCCGGCCAGGGCCGGCGGCGCCCCGGAGACCCGCCTCGAGCTGCCACTGATCGTAGTAAGATCGGAAGTAGGCTCGATGCACGATAGCGCACCACACTTCACAGTGATTCGCTAGAATGCACTGATGTCCCCCACAGGGATCGTTAGAGTCAGCCAGCTCTGAGTGACAGCACGACAACCCACGGTGCTTGATAAGCTCGATAACTGTGGACGGAGTCCCCACGCCGCACAAGTTCACACGATCGGGATGCCGCATGGAGGTATCCATCAGGGGTCGTTCGTCCTCTTCTTCTTTATGACAAAGAATCTGACCCTCGTCCAGACCGGGAGGATGTGTGGACGAACTAGGGCTACGCCAGCTCTGCCGCGACGTGCTAAGCGACCTCTGCGTACGCCCACCTCTTGACGCTGAGTTACTTTGCGAACGGTTGGGAGAGGTCCGCGGGCGCCCGATCATACTGATCCCACGCGACCTGCCGTTGTCGGGGGCGTTCGGGTGTCTCGTCCCAATGCCCCGTAAGGACCTCATCATCTACCAGTGCCGGACCACGCGATCGCACCAGTGGCACATCATCTTCCACGAGGTGCTTCATCTCCTCAGAGACCATGTGTTGACCGGCGGAGACGGCAAGCCTCTGCTGTGCGGCGAGCTGTTCGCGGACACGAGCGCGGCCGGCCGGCAGCAGACTCTCTACGACCGCTGGCAGGAGTGGGAGGCCGAGACTGGCGCGACGATCCTGTCGGAATGGGTCGGGGTACCCGCCGACTCGCCCTCTCTTCGCCATGGCACGCGGGCAGAGCGCGCAATCGCCCGAGCGCTCGGCGGCAGGCGTGGCTGGCCATGACTCTCGTGATCCTACTCGGCGTCCTGCTGCCCGCACTGATGTGGAAGGGCGCTCAGGTTCGTCGCGATCCAGCAAATCTCGAACGATGGGCCGTCGTCATCGCCATCGCCTGCGTAACCATCGCGCTTCTTCTTAATGTGCCGCGCGAGTATCCTACCGTTGATTTCGGCATCGATGCCCGCGTGATACAGCTCGGTCAGAACGCCGCCATCGTCGGCGCATTTGGTGCGTTACAGCTGTTCTATTTGAATTTCGTTGCCGAGTATCTTTGCCGCACTCGCCTGCGACTCGAAATCATGGTCATCGCCGTTACCCTGGGAGCGCTGGCTGTTCTTACCTGGTACATAATCGCAATTGACGCCAGCCTGAAACCACTGCCGGACAATCTGAATCAGCCCATCGTCGCCGCATTCTACGCCGTCGGCGGCGGGTACATAATTTATGCACTGAGTACCCAGCTGTGGTGGACGATACGCTACGGGCGGCTGCTGCGCGATACCGTGCTGCGTGCCGCGGCCATCATCACCGCTGCCGGCACGCTCATCCTGTTAGCCGGCAGCATCCTGCGGCTCGCTCTCGTTCTCAGGATAGCGGTGTGGGGCAGGAGCTTCTCCCCAGACACACAAATGGTCGTGCTTGATCTCATCCGACTTGGCACCCCGATCCTCATCGCCGGACTGATACTTCCGCCGATTGTCGGGCGGGCCGCGAACACGTGGCGGTGGTGGGGAGAGTTCCGCGCGTACCGACAACTGAGCCATCTCTGGCACGCAGTGAGGTGGGTCTACCCCGAGATCATCCGTCCGGCCACGCCGGCCGATCAACCACCCGCGGAGCTCGGCGGCTCGCGGTACAGATCAGCGGGCCAGCGGCGGATCTCACCCATGGGATTCGCGTTGCAGAGCCGTCTGGCCCAATGCCGGGACGGATACCTGCGGGCCCATCGGTTTCTCGATGCGAACAGCGCGACAATTACAGACGAGCGAGCCCGCCAGTTCGTCATCGAGCTCAAAGCTTGTCCCCGACTCGTTCTACACCAAACAACCGCCCACCCAGACACCAAGGGGCGCAATCGGTTGACCCCGGACACCCAGCAGTTGATCGCGGTCTCTCGGACGCTGTATAAGCGTGGCATGGCCTGGTGCCGTGATGACCAGCCGTTGGACGAGACGGACACACCGATCTTGCCGCCGCGTCAACCTCAACGACGGAAAGGCCCCACTGTGGACACCCTGATCAGCGCTGACCGGTTGCTCACCGGACAACCCGGCGAGCAGATCATCGACGGCGCAGTCCTCGTGCGCGACAATCGGATCGTCGCCGTCGGACCGCGGCAGCAGGTCCTCGACCGGGCTGACAAGCCGACGGAGCTGCATCACCCCGGCTGCACCCTCCTCCCCGGACTCATCAACACCCATGTGCATCTTGCGTTCGACGCCAGTCCCGACCCGATCACCACCTACCAGGCCAGCGCCCCTGAGACCCTGCTGCCGGCGATGGCCGAACGCGCCCGGCAATGCTTGGACGCCGGTGTGACCACCATCCGGGACCTCGGCGACGGCCACGGCCTCGCCATCCGGCTACGCGAGGAGATTGCCGCCGGGACCCGGCCCGGACCGCGGATTCTGGCCGCCGGAGCGCCCTTGACCGTCCCCGGCGGACACTGCTGGTTCCTCGGCGGCGAGGTCAACGGGGCGGATTCGATCCGCGCACAGATCCGCGCCACCGCAGCGGCCGGCGCAGACGTCATCAAGGTCATGGCCAGCGGCGGACACATGACCCCGGGAAGCGCCGCCATGTGGGAGTCCCAGTTCACGGTCGACCAGCTGCGCCTCATCGTCGACGAGGCCCGCGCCGTCGGACTCCCCGTCGCCGCCCACGCCCACGGCACCCAGGCCATCGCCGACGCTGTGACCGCCGGTGTTACCACCATCGAGCACTGCACCTGGATGACAGGGCCAGGACAAGCCGAACACCACGAAGACATCGCCCGTCAGATGGCCGCCGCCGGAATCTACGCTGGCGACACTACCCCGCCCAACTGGACCGACCTCGCCGCCATGTTCCCCCCAGGCCCCGGGCGCCGCTTCGGCGATCGGCTGCCCTGGATGGACCAGCTCGGCGTCCAGATCATCATCGGCACAGATGCCGGCCTGCCCGGAGCCGTGTTCAGCGACTTCGTGAGCGCTCTGCAGATGTACGAAAACCTCGACTTCCCCAGCGAACGAATCCTGCAGTTCGCCACAACCAACGCCGCAAAAGCCCTCGGCCTCTCGTCTATCACCGGGCGGCTCGCCCCCGGGCTCAGCGCCGACCTCCTCGTCGTCGATGGCGACCCACTCGAGTCGATCACTGCGCTGCGCGAGCTGCGGCTGGTCATGGCCTCGGGCCGGAGCCACATACCCCAGCGCTTCGCAGCTTACTGAGGATCACGCATTACCTGAAAGGGCTTGGAGTTGCCCAGCACCATGAGAAGAGCAGTCTCACCGGCCCTCATCATATTGCTTTTGCTGTTAGGCACGGGAACGCTCGGATCGTGCGCTGCGGGCAACGAGCAGGCGGTCGGCTTGCCGCCAGAGACCGTCTCGCGACCGGACCGCCTGGCAATGGTCGAGACGCAGATCGCCGCCAGAGGGGTGAACGATTCCAGGATCCTTGATGCGATGCGAACCGTCCCCCGTCACGAATTCGTTCCGCGCGAGCAGATGAACCGGGCGTACGAGGACCGGGCCCTGCCCATCGGCGAGGGGCAGACGATCAGTCAGCCCTACATCGTCGCCCTCATGACCGAGCTGCTCGACGTGCAAGCCGGGGATGTGATCCTCGAGGTCGGTACCGGCTCGGGTTACCAGGCGGCTGTCGCTGCCGAGCTGACCGACCGGGTCTACACGGTGGAGATCCTCCCGAAGCTCGCGCGGCGCGCGGCAGGAACGCTCGATCGGCTCGGCTATGCACGCGTCCAGGCGAACACCGCGGACGGCTATTTCGGATGGGCGGAACACGGCCCCTACGACGGCATCATCGTCACTGCGGCCCCCGACCACATTCCCGCACCTTTGGTACAGCAGCTCCGAGAGGGTGGCCGTATGGTGATCCCGATCGGTCCGCCGGGGAGCTACCAGACGCTGTGGCGGCTCACCAAGCAGCAGGGCAAGGTGGTCTCCGAGAACATCACCGGTGTGGCGTTCGTCCCGCTGCTCCGCCAACCCTGACGGCGGTGGCGCGGATCTGCGGAACGCTGCGGATTGCCAGCAAGGCGACCGCGTAGGCGAGCGCAGCACAGCCGAACACGGCCTCGAACCCCCATGCCAGGGCGATCATCGGAGCCAGGATGGCACTCACCACGGACGTGAACCCGTTCACCCCCCAGGCCAGCGGCAATCGGCTGGGTCTGGCCACGCCCAGCGAGGCCAGACCCAGGGGGAATCCGATTCCCATCAGCAATCCGAGCGGAGCGAGCAGCAGCAGCGTGATCCCGATGCGCACCCCCAGGTCCCAGCCGAGAGATCCCGGAAGAACTGTCGACAACACCACCGGGTACAGCGCCACTGTGACCACCAGCGCGGCCAGCCCGCCGCGCCAGGGCATCCGGGCCGACCACATGCTGCCCAGCCCCGAGAAGGCCAGCAGTCCGAAGACCACGACGGCGAACGATCGGGCGGAATGGTCCAAGAACAGCACGAAGCGCTGCACGAGAGCCACCTCGACGAGGAGAAATCCGATTCCCAGCGCCGCGAAGTAGACCATCGGCGGCGCCCGGCTGTTGCGCTGCGCTCGGTTCGTGTCCCGACGGCGAATGGCGGCAGCCGGCACCAGGAGCAGCGCCAGCGACAGGCCCGTTGTGAGCACGAGCAGTGCCACGAGGATGAGATACCCGCTTCCCCCGAACGGCTGCCACGTCTTGCCGAGCAGGGCGATGACGGTCGGCGTCTGCTCCCACGTGAAGAAGTGAAAGAAGAACGGTCGAGTATCGCGTGGCGGCGTCACGTCATAGGCATACCGGTCGTAGACAGCCTGCTCGTCCGACAGCAGCTGCTGGAATGACTCGTGGTAGGGATCCTGGCGCAGCACGTTGGCGACGTTTGCTTCACCGGGTTGGATTCCCGGGTACCAGACGAGGTCGAACTGGCGCTGCCGGGCGAAGGCCTTCGCCGATTCGATCTCCGGCTGGGTGAACGGTTCCTGCTTCGCCAGGATCAGCATGGTCGAGAACGACCGGATGGCGATGATCCTGGTGACGGGGTTCTTCCCGGAGCGTCGCAGGGAGTCCGCCGCCAGTGCTGCCGTGCGCAGTTCCTCGGTCGGAGGCAGCTGCAGCCACCGGTGGACGACCAGCAGACCCCCGGGCGCCAGCGCAGCGAGGTAGGCGTCGAACGCCTCGGCGGTCAGCGGGTAGGTCTCCGAAAGGGAGAAGGCCCCGGCGGTCACCGCGCGGCGGTTCTCCGACAGGGCCAGCGTGACGAGGTCGAAACCCCCCTGCGGGTGTGACAGGTAACCGCGCGGGTTGGACACGACGAGCTCGACGCGCGGATCCGCATAGACACCGCCGGCCCGGGACGACAGGTCCGACCTGAGGAGCTCCGCGAGGAGCCGGTTGTTCTCCACGGCGACGACGGAGCGGGCACCGAGCTTCAGGGCCGACAGTACCTCCAGCCCCCCGCCCGGTTCGAGGACCAGGGTCCGCGACGCCGGCCGCAGACGATGCGCCAACGAGGTGGGCAGCCCGTCAACGAAGTCATGGGTCAGTCCCTCACGGGCCGTGAGCGGGAGCACGATCTCGCCGTCGAGGACCACGGCGCTCTGCTCGGGCAGACTTCCCTGGTATTGCAGCGTCAACCCAGGAGCGGAATGAATGGCGGAGCTGGAGACGACGTCGATCCGCGAAGCCGCGCTGAATCTGCGCTCCAGCACCTGGGCGCCAGGGACGCTTTCGAGCTGGGACAACGGCTTGTACGGCGAGAGCCGGATCTCCAGCCAGGAAGGTGTCTGCCAGATGACCACCAGGGCCAGGAAGGCAGCCATCAACCCGACGAACCGGTCCGCCTGGCGGGCGAGGCCGGCCGGCGCCTCGGCCTCAGCTCGTGCGCACGCGAACCCGAAAGAACCGAGAGCGGCTATCAACCCGGCCAGCAGGACGGCGACGGTGGGGTCCGCCCGGTCCAACGCAACGAGAGCGATCACCGCCCCGGCCGCTGAACCCGCCAGCACCGCCCCGTACAGGCCTGCGGCCCGCTGCGGCCACTCCGTCAACGGCAATCCGAGCACCAGCCCGGCGAGCAGGAACGCAACGGCATAACAGAACAGATATGCGGCCAGCAGCGCCAGCTGGGTCGGCTCCCAGCCCACGCGGTAGGGATCGAACGGGATCAGATTCGAGACGGCGTAGCCGCACACCAGCGCGAGCGAGGCAGCCGCCGCCAGGCGAGCAAGGAGGGTGGGCCGCAACGGCCGGTGCGACGGTGGCCGAAGCCCCAGCAGGGTGCCGCTCGCCCCTAACCCCAGCAGCCCGAGGCTCATGGCCAGAAAGGCGAAATGGTAACCGTAGGCGATGGAAAAGATCCGGGTGAGAGCAACTTCGTACAGCAGGGTCGCGGCCGCTACCGATCCCACTCCGAGATAGAGGAGCACGCTAACGGTCCGGCGGTTGAGCGGTCCCATCGGCCTGAATCGCCGGCCATAGCGACCTGACGACCCGTTCCGGCCAGTCCGGTGGTATCTCGCTGGACGCAAGGTAGCGGCCATACAGACTGCCGATGAACATGTTGGTCACTGCGTCGACATCAAGGTCCGGTCGCAGCACGCCCACGCCGGCCCCTCGTTCCAGCGTGCCGGCGAGCCGACGGCGGCGAGGAAGCACCAGCCGCTCCCGGAACCGGGTGATCAAACTGGGTGTGAGGTGCTCCTCGGCGAGCACGGTCCCGACGAGGGACATCCCATTCGCGCGGGTGATCGCCGTGCGGAAGTGCCGGAGCTCGGCGATCAGGTCAGCACGGATGTCGTCGGTGACGCGTAGCGGGTCCTCGACGGCCATGCCGGCAACGGCACTGGTCACGAGGTTTTCCTTGCCGGTGAAGCGCAGGTACACCGACGGTCGGGTGGTTCCGGCCGTACGGGCCACCGCGTCGATGGACAGGCCTTGGTAGCCGCGTTCGGCGAGGAGCTGACGAGTCGCCGCGAGGATCCGCTGGTCCAGGCCGGCGTCTCGTGGTCGGCCTCCCACGTGCGTGCTCGAAGCCATGCCCAAGAGTAGCGCGAACCTTGACGTCAGTGTATCTTTACAGTTTTGTATAGCTGGGAGGTCTGGTGGAGTATGCGTTTGGATTGAGCATTCCCTGCACCCTTGATGAGGCGTGCGATCCACGCCGGATGGCGCTGGTGGTCTACGACATGCAAGTCGGCGTCGTCGGCCAGAATCAAAGGGGCTGACGAGATCGTCGACAAGGTCACCCGGGTGATCGACGCCGCCCGAGTGGGTGGGTTCCGGATCTTCTACCTCCGGCACATGTCGGTACCGAAGGAGATCGCCGGAACAGCGCAGCTGCGCGCCGCGATGGCGTGGCAGCGGGTAGATCACGTCGCCGAGGTGACGCCGGTGTTCCTGCGAGACCCTCTGGAGTTCGCGGCGGCTCTCCGGCCGATCGCGCCACTCGAGCGCCTGCACTTCCTCGACGACAACACGCCGAGTCGCAGCGATGCGCCGCTGCGGCTGGCCGTCAGAATTCCCGACGGCGCCGAGCTCCTGATGGTGGACGTCTGGGACCGCTTTGGTGAGCACGTCCGGCACTTGCTCGAGGAGCCGCAGCCGGCGCCGGGTCCGCGCACCGTCGATTGGGACGTCACCGACGACGCTGGACAGCCCCTGGCTGGTAGCTTCCTCCTCCGGGTGACCGTCGACGGCCGCTCGGAGAGCCAGATCGTGCACACCACTCGCTGACCGGGGGTCAATCCACTGTGGAAGGACGTTTTTTCGCCTCAAACTCGATCATCCAGATGCCGTTCTGGGAGCGGGTCGACGGTGCCAGCCGGGTCGCCGCGGTGCCGGTTGCTCCGGGCTCCCTACACGACCCGCCGCTGGAGCCACGCGACGAGGCGGTCTTCCTGCTGACCGCCGCCGCCGAGATTGAGCACGCCCTGATGGTGCAGTACCTCTACGCCGCCTACTCGGTCCGCGTCGCTGACCCGAACCGCGACGACCTTGCGAAGGTGCAGAACCTTCTCACGCAGATCGCACGCGAGGAGATGGGCCACCTCGCCACCGTGCAGAACCTGCTGCACCTGATCGGCGGGCCGTTGAACTTCAACCGGGATCACTCCCCTTACTCCAGCGCCATCTACCCGTTCCGCTTCACGCTCGAGCCCGTGACGCTCGATTCGCTTGCCAAGTACGTGATCGCCGAGAGCCCGCTCGAGCCCCCGTCCGAGCTGTCCGAGGCGGACCTGATGCTGCTCGCGCAGATCCGCGATGACGCCACCCGGGCTAACGGCGGGCAGGAGGTCCGGCACGTTGGGCCGGTCTTCGAGCGGCTGGCGCGCCTGTTCTCCGACGATGGGGCTGATGACGACTTCCGTCTCGACACCTTCGCGCTGCAGGCGAAGTTCCCGGACTGGGGTTACGAGCCGCCGGCCGGCGGCCCCGGAGAACCGCTGATCGTCACGTCGTTCGCGGATACCGACGTCGCTGCCGTCCGGGCGGCTGCCGTCGCTGCCGTCCGGGCCATCGGTGCCCAAGGGGAGGGCTTCGACGCCGCTCCCGAGGGCACCGAATCGCACTTCGAGAGGTTTTTCGATATCTACAAGCGGGTGTCGGCACTGTCCTCGGCAGGGGTGACGATCACCTGGCCGGTGGCGACGAACCCCAACACGACCTCGGCGCCGACAGAGCCTCCCGGCGCGGCGGACGTGGTCGAAGTGGCGCTGGAAGCGCACGCGAGCACTGGACGCATCAACCATCCGCGAGCGCGGGCCTGGGCACACCTGTTCAACCTGCGCTACCGCCTGCTGCTGGGTCAACTCTCGCATTTCCTGCGGCTAGACCATGATCTGTACTCCACTGCGTCCGGTCCCCAGCTCGGCGACCGCACCGATCGCGGCCTGCTGCTGATCGGGACCTTCGATGAGATGCGACACCTGAAGAAGATCGCCGGCAAGCTGGTGCAGCTGCCCAAGGACGACCCGCGGGGCCCCGTCCACGCCGGCCCGCCCTTCGAACTGCCCTACACCTTGAACCTGCCCGACAGCGAGCCGCAACGCTGGAGGATGCACCTCGACGCCTCCCGCGCCGCCGTCCGGCTCATCCGCGAACAGCTCCAGCCCGACGACGCCGCGGCCGATGCCGACGGCTTCCTCACCGATCTCGTGAGCCGGGATGCAGATGCCCAGATGGTGATGCAGTCCCTGGCCGAGGGAAGCGGCGTACCACCGGAAAGCCTGCCCACCGGCTTCGGCAAGGCGGTGACGATTCTGGAGGAAGCGGTGCGGGGATTCACCATCGGCCAACACGGCAACCTCTGGACCAAACGGACCCGCGACCAGTTCCTCGACGCCCGCTTCTTTGGAGACCCGCCGGTGCAGCTGAACCCGGACGGCAGCGTCAACCGCGATCCGGACACCGCGCCTCTGGTACAGCGACTGGAGGGCACGGTGCCCCCGCCTCGGAACCGGATGCCCCGGTTCCGCCCGCCGGTTCCCGGCACCCGCATCGGATTCATCCGCCAGTGGATCGCCGAGGGGGCCCCGGACGACGACCCGCCCGGGCAGATCGGTGTCGAGCACGAGCGGAATCCGGAGCCGGAGCTCCTGACTACGCCGGATCCCCTCAGCTACGAGGCCGACATCAGGGGTCTATTCCGCGAAACTCCCGACCGCGCCTCGATGCTCTTCAGATTCGATCTGCATCGCTACGAGGACGTGCGGGACAATGCGGCCGCCATCCTGGCCAGACTCGAGGACGGCAGCATGCCCTGCGACGGCGGCTGGCCCCCGGAGCGCATCGCCACGTTCCGCCAGTGGATCGCGGACGGCAGGCAGCCCTAACGCGCAGGCGCCGGGAGGTCACTAGCCCAGGGAGCTCGCGAGGCGCTATCGAGACCTGAGGAGCATCAGCGAGCGCCATCCGCGGCCTCCTCATCGCAAGACCGGCCAGGAGAGCGGGGAGGGTGGCCTGCCGGGGATCCTTCAGTCGTTGCACTCGGCGTCACCGGCCTCTCCCCGCCATCGGGCGAGGGCGCGGCGCGTGCCCAGAGTGTGGTTGTGGCCGGCGCCCAGCACCCGCAGATAATCGGTGAGCAGCTGCTCCTCACGAGGGTAGACGCCCAGCCCCCGGCGGAACTGATACACGCGGCCCCTTGGTGATAAGGGACGGCTGATGCGAAGCTGGGAGTCAGCAGGCGCCCGTGCAGGGCGGGTCCATCACCGTCTCTTGGCCGCGGCCTTGAGCGCGACACCGGGCGCCGGATGAGCAGTGGTTACTCAGCGGACCGCGAGTCCGACGGGGTCCGCGGTTCCTGGCCGCGGGCAGGGAACGGGGAACCCTCGATGCAGGACCGAATGGCAAACCGAGCTCCAGCATCCGCATCACCGCCGACGAACGGCGTGCCGACTCGCCGACTCGCCGACGCCTCGACTGCCGTCGTCACGCCGGATTGGGTCAAACACGCCGTCTTCTACCAGATCTTCCCGGACCGCTTCGCGAAGAGCGATAGTGTGGAGAAGCCGCACAACCTTGAACCGTGGGACAGCGATCCGACGCCGTTCGGGTACAAGGGTGGGGATCTGGCCGGCGTCCGGGAGCGCCTCGACTACCTGCAAGATCTGGGCGTCACGGCGCTCTACTTCAACCCGATCTTCCAGTCGGCGTCGAACCACCGCTACCACACCCACGACTACTACAAGGTCGATCCGCTGCTCGGCGGCGACGAGGCGTTTGACGCGCTGCTCACCGAGTGCCTGCGGCGCGGCGTGCGGATCGTGCTCGACGGGGTGTTCAATCACGCCAGCCGAGGCTTCTTCCCGTTCAACGATGTGCTCGAAAACGGCCCGGCGTCACCGTGGCTCGACTGGTTCACCTTCCACGGGCACCCGGCCAACGCCTACGACCCCGCCCGGCCGCCCGGCTACGAAGCCTGGGTCGGGCTGCACGCCCTGCCCAAACTCAACACCGACAATCCGCAGGTTCGCGAGTACCTGATGCGCGTCGGCGAGTACTGGTTGCGCAAGGGAATCGACGGCTGGCGGCTCGACGTTCCCGCTGAGATCCACTCGGAAAGGTTCTGGCAGGAATTCCGGCAGCGGGTCAAGGTGATCAACCCCGACGCCTACATCGTCGGCGAGATCTGGGGAGACAGCCGGCCGTGGCTGCAAGGCGACCAGTTCGACGGCGTCATGAACTACCTCTTCGCCGAGGCGGCGATCGCCTTCAGCGCCGGCCACCGCGTCCGCCGCGACACCGTCGAAGACCGCTCCTACGCCCCCTGGCCCGGCATCGACGGCCGCGCATACGCCGCCAAGATCGACCATCTCCTACGCCTCTATCCCTGGCCGATCCAACTCACCCAACTCAACCTGCTCGACAGCCACGACACCTCACGGTTCATCACCATCGCCGGCGACGACCGGGCCAGCGTCCGGCTCGGTACGCTCCTCCTGTTCACTTTCCCCGGCGCCCCCTCGATCTATTACGGCGACGAGATCGGCCTGACCGGGACGCTGCCGGACCACTGGGCTCGCAAGACCTTCCCTTGGGACCACCCGCAACGCTGGGACCTGAACGCCCTCACCTTCCACAAGGAACTCATTGCGCTCCGCCGATCGCAGCCTGCCCTCCAGACCGGCGGCTACGCCCCCCTCTACGCCGATCCGGACGTCTACGCCTTCGCCCGCACCCTGGACGGCAGCACGCTGATCACTGCCGTCAACGTCGCCGAGGACCCCCGCTTGGTCGAGATACCGCTGACCGACCTCCCGCCGGCCACGACCACGGTCCTCTTCGCGACGGACGGCTCGCCCACCACCGAGCTGACCGCCGGCGCGCTGATGCTGACACTCCCTGCGCGCAGCGGCGCGGTCCTCGACGCCTCACCCGCCCCCGACGACCGCGCATGAGATGACTGTGTGCACTCGCGGCGGGCTGTGCACGGACAACCTGTTCGGGCACCTCGCGGCGACCGCCGTGCCCGGGGTGAAAGGAGTGGGGTGATGCGGCCTACCGCCGCACCCTGCGCCTGCCGCACGGCTCCGGTGTTGTCACCCTGTGCCCGCTGCCCGAACACATCGACTGCCGGCTGACCTTGACCGACTTACGGGATCTGTCCACCGCGATCACCCCGTGCCGGTGGTTGCTTGACCTCGACGCGGACCCGGTGGCCGTCGACGACCTGCTGCGCAGCGACCGATGCAGCCGCCGACGGTGTTCTACGGCCAGCTCGCCGAGCGGATCGGACGTCCCACCGCGGCCCGGGCGGTCGGCCTGGCCAACGGCCGCAACCCGATCGGCATCATCGTGCCCTGCGACCGCGCCGTGGGCGCCACCGGGAACCTCACCGGCTACGGCGGCCTGGAACGTAAGCAACACCTGCTCGACTTCGAACGGCACGCAGCCGTTCGTCCGCCCAGCCCGGCTCCCAGAGTACCGGCGATCACACCAAAGAAACCGCTGGTGCATTCGTGATCTGTCCGCACACTCGCGTACGAGCGCGCCTGGATCCCCGCACGTCCGCTAGCTGGCTCGTCGATCCTGCTACGACTGGTGCGCCACCCGATGTCACCGACGATCTGCACCATGATCAATTTTTACGACCGGTTGGGGTCAAGGCCCACTGCGGCGATCAGCGGACTTGCCCGCACCGTTGGCACCGAGCAGGGCCACGATCTGGCCGGCCGGTACCGCCAGCGACAGCCCGCGCAGGACCAGAACCACCTGGTCGTAGATGACCTCGACGTTGGCCACGTCGAGCAGGGCTGAGGATCTCCTCAACGACCCAGAGGTGGCCGCCCCGCCACCCTGCTGGGCGGCCACCGAGTCCGTCGATGTCATCTCCGCTCACGCCTTCGGCGTCACGCCCGCAGCGGTCTCGACGAGCTTGCCGCCTTCCACCTTGTACACACCGGATGCGGTAGCGCCGCGGTGGCTCTCAGCAGAGAACTTCACCGGGCCGATGACGCCACCGGTGTCAATGGCACTCATGGACTCAAGTGCCGCTCCTTCAGCGCGACGACCTTGTCAACCTGTTCCTGATCCTCGGCGACCACGACGCGGACACCGGCGACATGCAGGACGTGGGAAACCTCCGTGCCGATGCTGGTTGGGTACACCCCGACGGCGGCCGCGCCGAGGCACTGGGCGGCGAGCTCCGTGACCAGCTATTCCGGCCGGTTGTCACCGATGACCGCGACGACGTCACCCCGGCCGACGCCCCGGGTGGCCAGTCCATGGGCGAAGTCGCGGACCCGCAGCAGATAGTCGGCCCAGGTCAGCGGTTGCCAGATGCCGTAGAGCTTTTCCTGAAGGACGACCCGGGTCGGGCTGGTCCGGGCCAGCTCGGCCAGCAGCCGGGAGAAGGTGTCGGTCACGACTGTTCCCCGAGGTACGCCTCGACCACGGCCGGGTTACCGCGCACCTCGTCGGGACTGCCGTCGGCGATGAGCTTGCCGAAGTCGAGCACCGTGACCCGATGGGAGATGTCCATGACGACGTCCATGTCGTGTTCGATGAGTACGACGGTCACTCCGCGCAGCTCGTTCACGTCGAGGATGTAGCGGGCCATGTACTCCCTTTCCTCGGCGTTCATGCCGGCCATCGGCTCGTCGAGGAGGAGCACCGCGGGCTGCAGGCACAGCGCCCGGCCGAACTCCACGCGCTTGGCGTAGCCGTAGGCCAGGGTGCCGACCGGCTTGTTGCGGACTACCTGGAGCTCGAGCAGGTCGATGACCTCCTCGACGTATTCCCGATGGGCGATCTCCTGCCGGCGGGCCGGGCCGAACCAGAGCAGCGCCGTGCTCATCCGGGTATGCCGGCCGAGCATGAGGTTCTCCAGCACGGTCAGGTGCTTGAACAGCTCGATGTTCTGGAACGACCGCGCCACACCGAGGCGGGCGATCTGGTGGGGCCGGCGGCCGAGGAGATCCACCGTCCCGCCGTCGCGATTCAGCCGGATCTGCCCGCAATGCGGCCGGTACAGCCCCGAGACGCAGTTGGGCAGGGAGGACTTGCCCGCGCCGTTGGGGCCGATGACCGCGTGCACGCTGCCGGCGACGACGGTCAGGCCGACGTTGTCCAGCGCCTGGATGTCGCCGAAGCGCAATCCCACCCCGCTGATCCCGAGCAGCGGCTGGCCGGGCGGGACCGTGCTCCCGTTGAGCGGGAAGCGGTACGTTCGGCTCAGCACGCGACGGACACCCAGCCGCGCCAGCACGTCGATGGTGGCCGGGTCGCACATCGTCTCGAGGCTGGTTGGCCGGGTCCGCTCGACGTCCGAATTCGCTGCGAAGACAGCACCCATAGTCCTTCCCCACGGCGCGCTGCCCAGGTGTGGGGAGCCGGGGGCGGGAGCGCCTGATACATCATGTGCCCAGTCGGGGCGGTATCACTCGGTTATTCGTCGGGTGATCAGTGGCGGCGTCCGAAGAGCGGCGCCGTGGACCGCTGTCCACACCCTCCGCCGCCGGGACGTCACGTCATGGGGGTGATCTCTTCGGGATACCGGAACGGGCAGACGACCTCATCGACCTCCGTCACGGCGAGCCCAGCCAACGTGGCCAACCGCTCGAGCCGGGCGGCCTCACGGAGGACAGTCAGCGCCACGGTCCGCGGCGATCCGGCACAGCAGCCCGGCTCCGCACCCCAGATCGAGCAACGAGGTTCCCCGACCGACGCCTGCTCGGTGCAGGGCTCGCTCGTAGAGCGGCGTACCCCAATTCTGTGGTCCCTCGTCCACAGGTCGTCAACTTAATGCTGCACGGTGCCGCATGCTCGACAACGTGGTCATCGACGACGCTCAGGTGTTCAATGACAAGCTCTAGAGTGGTAGCGCGAAGGCAGAGGAGCCCTCGGTGATCTTCATCGTCGTCAAGTACACGATTCATCCCGACAAGGCCGACGAGTGGCTTTCACTCGTCGGCGAGTTCACCCGGGCCACCCGGGAAGAAGAGGGCAACATCTTCTTCGAATGGTCAAGAAGCGTCGATACGCCCAACCAGTTCGTCCTGGTCGAGGCATTCGCGGACGGCGCAGCGGGCGAGGTGCACGTGAACTCCGACCACTTCAAGAACGCCATGGGGTGGATGCCCCACGTGATCGCGAAGAAGCCGGAGATCGTCAACGTCGAGGTACCCGGCGACGGGTGGGGGCAGATGGCCGAACTGACGCCGGCCACCGCCTCCTAGCGCGCGCCCGCGCCGCCGCCGAGGTCGGTTCAGGTGCGGGTCGGGGGCTCCGGTACGAGCGGCACCCTGATCCCGTACTCGCGGATCTTGCGGTAGATCGTGGCGCGGGACATGCCGAGCTGCTGGGCAGCACGGACCTTGTTGCCGTCGACGTTGAGCAGGGCCTGCACGATCGCATCGCACTCGATCGACTCGAGTGGGGTGAGCACCCGGCGAGTGCTCGCCCGGCACTCCGGCGGCAGGTCGGCCACCGTGATCACACCCGTCCGGCGGTTCGCGACGATCTTGCGCATGTTCTGGTAGAGCTGCGTGATGTTCCCAGCCCACCGGTTGCGCATCAGCACGCGCATCGCCTCGGCCGAGCAGGACAGCGAGCCACCCTTGGTCAGCCGGGAGATCATGAACGGCACGAGCTGGCGCAGGTCTTCGATGTGGTGGCGCAACGGCGGAATCTGCAGCGACCGGGGGAAACAGCGAAGCAGCCGGGCGAGGTCGCCGTCGTAGTCCGGAAGTTGGCGGCCGCAGGTCGCCACCACCCACGGCCGATCGATGTCGGTCGACTCGCGATGCGGTTCAAGCACGTCATGCAGCGCCCGCAGGGTCTCGCCGGGCAGCTGGTCGATATGGGTCAGGATGATCGTCGCGGTGCCGCCCTCGATTTCCTCCGCGACCTCATCTACCCACCGCGCGGAGTCGCTTCCCTCGGCGACCTCGATCCCGTCGAAAACCCGCAGGTGTCCGGCCGGCGAGCGGAGCTGGTGCGTGCCGCGGGCGATCGCCAGCTTGCCCACGCCAGGCTCGCCCTCCAGCACCAGCCACTCCCCGGATCGGAAGTGCCGGTCGACATCCCGGCAGCACTTGGTCCACAGCGTCCCGGAACCCACTACCGCCGGCAGAGTCACCGCAGGTTGCCTGACCTCGTGACCGCCGTCGGCGGCGATCGGCTGGGTCAGCTGAACCTGCACGATCCCGCCGGTGACCGAGGGGTCCTCCCAGCTGGGCTTGCACAGCACCCGCGCCGTGGCCCCGCTGGGCAGATCGAGGATCAGCAGCTGCCGACCGCCGGAACTCAGTGCCTCGGTGGCCTGCGCGAGCAGGATCTGCTGGTCTCCGGGGTCGAGAATCTCGCGGGCCCGGTCGTTCATCATCAGCATGTCGTTGCTGATCGCCAGTACGGCGCCGTGGCCGCGCCGGCACGTCATGAGATAGTCGTGCAGTAAGGCCAGCTCGTGGCGGCCGGAGTGCTCGAACAGAGCCTCTTCGATCCGCTTCGCGGCCGTCGCGGCGGCGGCCACCATCATGGTGTTCGCGTCCGCTCGCCAGCAGGTCAGGTCGATGACGCCGACCAGCTTGCCGGTCACTGGGTGGTGGATGGGTGCGCCGGCGCAGGCCAGGTCCTCGAGGTGCTCGACATAGTGTTCGTGCCCGAAGACCTCGGCCGGGCCGCGTCCCTCCAGCGCGGTGCCGATCCCGTTCGTTCCGACGTGCTGCTCGGAGTAACTGAATCCGATGTCGAGTTTGACCCGGTCCAGATGTGCGCTGAGGGCGGAGTCGCCGGTGCGCCTGTCCAACACGACACCATGGGCGTCGGTCAGAACGATGCAGACTGGTTCGCCGGCAAGCTGGTCTGCGAGATCACCGATGACGTTACCGGCGCTGTGCGTGAGCTGGGTGTCCCGATTCGGGTTGGGGTCATAAGGCAGGTCGAAATGATCCGCGGGCACCTTCCAGTCCCGGGACCGGGTCCAGGACGCCATGATGCTGTCACGCACGACGCCAGGCTTCACGGGCTCTGCGGTCAGAAAATGTTCCCGCGCACTAGCCAGTAGCGGGCTACCGCCCGGCGGGTCGCGGGTTGCGGCTCCCCGTCGGGCGCCTAGCGGGTGCGCGTCGACCACAAGTCGCCCCTTCGGAACCCCGATGATCCGCGGTGGTGGCGTCATACCGCCGTCGGCAACTCGCCACGATCGTACCGTCCGGACGACCCTGTAGGTATTGCGCAAACAGGCCAACGTCTCATGTTGAGACAGCCTGTTCTCGCACAGGGGTGTGTGATCCAAGACACGAGAGTTCGACGTGCCTGCTCCATCGGCAGTGTCCGATGTGCCGGCTCCGTCGGCTGGTGCGGGCGGGAGCGTGAGGTGTCACGGAGATGAGGCGGCCTCGATGAGTGAGTCCGAGCCGCCCGCAGCTGAAACGTTCAACCCGTGGAGCGTTGTCAACCTGGTGTTCCACCATCTGGCTGCGAAGGGTCTGCACCCCGTCCTCGGCGAGGCAGGTGACCCGGCGCGGCCGGCGGCCGAGCTGCTGCGAGCGCTCGGTATCGAGCCCGGCCCGGAGCGGTCCGAGCACACGAGGCGCGACATCAGTCAGCAACTGGCCGATGTGCGAGCGGCTGTGCTCGGTGATCACCACCCTTGACCTCACTATCAGCCGTCTGACGGGCAGCAATGCCGGAGAGAGGGGCACGTCACTGACCTATTCGTCTCATGTTGAGACTTCCGGCCAGTCCGGTGTGAGCTGTGATTCCAACACATAAGGCAGCCCGCGACAAACGACGTACAAAACGAGATGAGCAATAACCCCGAGCAAGTGATCGACGCTGACGGCTGCGCCGCAGCGGACCCGAGTACCGGGTGAGGAGTGTGACCATGAGTCGCCAGAGCGTGGCAAAGGCTCACCAGAAGATCCAGGAACTGTCCTGGGAACCGATGTATCACACACCGTACCAGAAGTACGGGACCGACTACACCTTCCAGAAGGCGCAGAAGAGGGACCCGCTCAAGCAGGTTCTGCGGTCATACTTCCCCATGCAGGAGGAGAAGGACCACCGCGTTTACGGGGCCTCCGACGGCGCGATCCGCGGCAATATGTTCCGCCAGGTGCAGGAGCGCTGGCTGGAATGGCAGAAGCTGTTCCTGTCCATCATCCCACTACCCGAGATTTCGGCGGCCCGGTCCATGCCGATGCTGTTCCACACGGTGCCCAACCCGGAGCTGCACAACGGCCAGGCCATCCAGATGATCGACGAGGTCAGGCACTCGACGATCCAGCAGAACCTCAAGCGCCTGTACATGAACAACTACATCGATCCGGCAGGTTTCAACTCGAGCCTGCGTAACTTCCACAATGACTACTGCGGCACGATCGGCCGGCAGTTCGCCGAGGGCTTCATCACCGGTGACGCCATCACCGCGGCGAGCATCTACCTGACGATCGTCGCCGAGACCGCGTTCACCAACACGCTGTTCGTCGCCATGCCCGCCGAAGCGGCCGCCAACGGCGACTACCTGCTACCGACGGTGTTCCACTCGGTGCAGTCCGACGAATCACGGCACATCAGCAATGGTTACGCCACCCTGCTGATGGCCCTGTCCGACGAGAGCAACCACCAGCTGCTCGAGCGCGACCTGCGGTATGCGTGGTGGAACAACCACCGGGTCGTCGATGCCGCGATCGGCACCTTCATCGAGTACGGCACCAAGGACCGCCGCAAGGAGCGGGAAAGCTACGCCGAGATGTGGCGGCGGTGGATCTACGACGATTACTACCGCAGCTACCTGGTACCGCTCGAGAAATACGGGCTGGTAATCCCGCACGATCTTATCGAGGAAGCGTGGAACCAGATCTGGAACAAGGGCTACGTCCACGAGGTCGCGCAGTTCTTCTCCACCGGTTGGCTCGCCAACTACTGGCGGATCGACGCGATGACCGACGAGGACTTCGAGTGGTTCGAGTACAAGTACCCGGGCTGGTACGACAGGTACGGCAAGTGGTGGGAGGCCTACAACCGGCTGTCCATGCCGAATGGCCACCACCCGATCGTCGCCGAGAACGTCGACTATGTGTACCCGCACCGTTGCTGGGTCTGCATGGTGCCGTGCCTGGTACGCGAGGACATGGTCATGGACAAGGTCGACGGGCAGTGGCGCACCTATTGCCACGAGATGTGCGCGTGGACCGACAAGACCGCATTCCGGCCGACTTTCATGGGCCGGGAGACCCCGAACATGGGCCGCCTCACCGGCAAGCGCGAATGGGAGACGCTGTACCACGGCTGGAACTGGGCTGATGTCGTCAGCGACATGGGCTTCGTCCGCGACGACGGCAAGACCATGACGGCCCAGCCGCATCTGAACCTCGATCCCAAGAAGATGTGGACGCTGGACCATCTGCGGCGCATGCCGAACCTGTTGAGCCCCAACGTGCTCCTCAACGAGATGTCGGATGAGCAACGGCAGGCCTTCCAGGCCGACTACGTGCGTCAGGGTCCGGCCGGCCGGCCGGCACCAGCGGCCGGCTAATCCAGGGCTGCTGCGGCATCCAGGGCGTTGTCTGCGAGGGAGTCATGGCCGACAAGCACGTCGTCCGGTTCGAGCCGGTCGGCATCGAGATCGAGGTCGAGGAGGACCAGACGATCTTGCGTGCCGCCTTCGAGCAGGGCGTCATGCTCATGCACGGATGCAAGGAGGGCCAGTGCGCCTCCTGCAAGTCGTTCGTGCTGGACGGCGACGACATCGAGCTCGATCGGTACTCGACCTTCGCGCTGCCCGACTACGAGAAGGAGGAAGGATTCACCCTGCTGTGCCGGGCGCACGCCTATGAAGACTTGACGATCGAGCTGCTGAACTTCGACGAGGACATGATCCGGTCGGGGTTGTCGATCCAGCAGGCGGTCGCCGAGGTCGTCTCCAACGAGGCGGTGACCCACGACATGCGGCATCTGGTGCTCCGGCTCGTCGAGCCACGGGAGATCAAGTTCTTCCCCGGCCAGTACCTGGACTTCACTGTCCCGGGTACCGAGGAGGTCCGCTCGTTCTCCATGGCGAACACGTCGTGCCGGGAGGACGGCCGGCTGGAGTTCGTGGTCAAAATCTATCCGGACGGCCTGTTCTCGCACTTCCTGGACACCGAGGTGAAGGCCGGCGGCCGGCTGGACGTGACCGGGCCATACGGAGTGTTCACCCTGCGCGAGGGTCACGACACCGACCTCGTGTTCATCGGCGGCGGCGCCGGGATGGCGCCCATCCTGTCCCTGCTGCGCTCGATGACCGAGCGGGGGATCACCCGGCGAGCCACCTATTACTACGGCGCCCGCCGGCGGCGCGACCTGTGTTTCGAGAAAGAGCTGCGGGCGCTGGAGGATTCATTGCCCGGGTTTCGCTACGTCCCGGCGTTGTCCGAGCCGACGGAAGAGGACGCCTGGGACGGCGAGGTCGGGCTCATCACGGATGTGGTGGCCCGGCACGAGTCAGGCCTGAAAGGCGCAGACGGCTATGTCTGCGGGCCCCCTCCCATGGTGGACGCGGCCATCGCCACGCTGACCCGCCTCGGGATGTCCGAAGGACGCATCTATTACGACAAGTTCACCACGACCGGGGAACCCGGCCAATGACCGTGAACTCAAGGTGAGGGCAACACTGATGACCACTGCGCAGCAACGTAGCGTACCGAAAGTCAATTTTACCGATGCCGAGGCCGGTGCCAAGGAGTTCCCGGATTCGACCGCGCGTCGGTATAACTACTTCGTCCCGAAAAAGCGCAAGCAGACCCATTACGAGGACGTGACCGTCGAGGTCCAGCCGGATCCCCGGCACTACCTCAGCCAAGGCTGGATCTACGGCTTCGCCAACGGCGAGACGGGCTACCCGCTGACCTGGACGAAGCTCAAGGCCTGGGGGCAGGACCTGCCCGAGCCCGAGCGTGGCCCCGGCACCGGTGGCGGCGGCAAGGACCTCGACTGGCCGGCCCACGGCTGGCACGAGTTCCGTGACCCCAATGAAGAATGGGAGATGACGCTCTACCGTTACGGCGCCAACGTCGTACGCCAGGTCAACCAGAACGTTGAGGTCGCCCGCCAGGCGAAGGCGTTCGAGCAGTGGAATCCTAACTGGGTGCATTTCGTGGAACGCCACGTCGGGGCCTGGATGCATATTGAGCACATTCTCGGGCTGTACGTTTTCAGCCACGCCAACCGGTCCGGCCCGACGAACATGCACAACACGGCGATCGCCGTGAACGGCATGCACAAGATTCGATTCGCGCAGGACCTCGCGCTGTACAACCTCACTCTCAGCGAGGAGATCGAGGGATTCGACGGCGCGGCGCATCTCGAGGCATGGAATTCCGACCCAGCCTGGCAAGGAGCCCGCAAGCTCGTCGAGGCGCTGACTGCGATCGAGAACGACTGGGGCGAGTCGATGTTCGCCGCGAACGTAGTTTTCGAGCCGTTGCTGGGCGAGCTGTTCCGGAGCAACCTCGTGCAGCAGGCGGCAGCCGGCAACGGAGACTTCGTGACCCCGACCATCGTGGGTGCCGGTGAGTACGACTACGCGCAGCGGGACCTGCGCATGACGATCGCGATGTTCGAGCCGCGGGCCAGCGACAAGGAGTTCGCCGAACACAACAAGGAGATCATGCAGGGCTGGCTGTCCACATGGGTGCCCCAAGCCCTCGATGCCGCGCGGACGCTGCAGCCGCTGTGGTCGCAGCCTGACTTCAAACCGCCCCGGTTCGAGGACGGCCTCGACCGCGCCAAGAGCCGCTTCAGCGGGATCGTATCCGATCTTGGTCTGCAAGTACCGAAGGAGCTGGGCCAGTGACCACGTTCACGTCATCCGAGAGCCCGTTCAAATCCAACAACACCGCCTCCAACATGTGCGGTTTCACGCTGATGAACAACCAGGTCGGCGCGCTGATCGCGCAGGTGATGGCGACCAAGGACAACGTCACGGTGACCCCGCTGCCCTCGATGATCCGAGTTGACGCGAAGAACCGGGCGGATGTCGTGTACGCCGAAATCGACGATGCCGCCGGTGAGGAGGAGGGCTGGTTCGACTCCGCCGAGTTCGAGGAGAACATGTCGACGCACTACGGCCGCATGATCCACGAGGACGATCGAACGATCATGTTCGCCAATCCCGAGGACGCGGCGGAGTACATCGACTTCGACCTCAAGACGAAGTAGCGCCAGGAGCCGAAAGGACCCACCACGATGTATGAGAAGGATGGCGAGACGTACTTCGTCGTCGACACCCACTTGCACTTCTGGGATGCCAGTCGGGGGAACTGGGTAGCGGGCGCCGAAAACTACGCCAAGGGCTGGATCGACTGCTTTTATGGCTACCACCAGCTGGCCCCACCGAAGACACAGTGGGACTACGAGCACTACCTGAAGGTCTCCGAAGAGGATTTCATGCGCGACGTCTTCGACGAGGGTCACGTCGACGTCGCGATCTTCCAGTCCACTTACCTGACCGAGTGGTACAGGACCGGCTTCAACACCGCCGCGCAGAACCATGTACTGACCGAGAAATATCCGGACAAACTGATCACCAACGGTCGCTTCGATCCGCGTGAGGGGGACGCCGGGCTCAAGCAGCTTGAGGAGGACGCCCAGCGGTTCAACCTCAGGGGCGTCAAGCTCTACACGGCGGAGTGGTATCAGGGCTCCCGCGGTTGGAAGCTCACCGACCCGGAGGCCTACCGCTACCTGGAGCGCTGCCAGGAGCTCGGGATCAAGAACATCCATGTCCACAAGGGCCCGACGATCTGGCCGCTGGACAAGGACGCCTTCGACGCCGCAGACGTCGATGGGGCGGCGACCGACTTCCCGGAGCTCAACTTCATCGTCGAGCACGCGGGCATCCCGCGCATCGACGACTTCTGCTACATGGCCGTGCAGGAGCCCAACGTCTACGCCGGCCTCTCGGTGGTGGTCGGTGCCCTGATGTACGCCCGACCGAAGTTCTTCAACAGGGTGATGGGCGAGCTGCTGTTCTGGGTCGGTGAGGACCGGATGACCTTCGGCTCCGACTACAGCATCTGGACGCCGAAGTGGCAGGTCGAGGGCCTTGTCGACTGGCAGATGCCCGATGACGAGGCATTCTCGGACTACCCGCGGCCCACCGTCGCGACCAAGAAGAAGATCCTCGGCCTCAACGCGGCAAAGCTTTACGACATCAAGGTCCCGATCGAGTGCCAGCCGCCCACCACGGCGGACGAGGACATGGCGCCCGGTGAGCAGTTGACCACCGAGACCGCCGGGGTCCAGGCGTGACGCTGGCGTCACGCGCGCTGGCCGCGCTGGAGACGGTGCGCGACCCCGAACTGGACACCTCGATCATCGAGCTCCAGTTCGTGTCGTCGTGCACCGTCGACGCGGACGGGGTGGCGCAGGTGCGGCTGCGCTTGCCGACCTTCTTCTGTGCCCCGAACTTCGCGTTCCTGATGGTCGCCGACGCCTACGATGCCGTGTCGGCCGTGGACGGGGTGACCAGGGCGGAGATCGTGCTGGAGGATCACTTCGCCGCCACCACGATCAACGACGGGGTGGCAGCCCGCGCCGGGTTCGTGGCCGCGTTCGACGGCGAGGCGCACAGTGAGCTGCACGAGCTGCGGAGGACCTTCCTCCGCAAGGCCATGCTGGCCGGCCAGGACCGGGTGGCCCGACCGCTGCTCGCGGCGGGTACGCAGCCCGCAGACCTGGCGAGCATGCGGCTGGGCGACGTCGCGCCGTCGGCTGATCTCGACCGTCTCCGGGAGCGCCGGGCAGAGCTGGGCATCCAGTCTGACGATGACGCGCCGTTGCTGGTGGACGACACCGGTGCGCCGGTGGGACTTGAGGGTCTGCCCCTGCATCTGCGGCGCGTCCGCACCACCAGGGTGAACATCGAAGCCAACACCGGCCACTGCCTCAGCCTGCTCGCCACTAGATACGGCGTGGGCTCAGCCACCGAATGAGGAGAAGGTCATGAAAGCAGTCCGGTTGCACGACTACCACAAGCCGCCGGTGGTGGAGGACATCTCGGAGCCGACCATCTCCGGACCGCTGGATGTGATCGTGAAGATCGGCGGAGCAGGAGTCTGCCGCACCGACCTCCACATCATCGAGGGTCAGTGGGCCGAGGCAACCGGGATTGCGTTGCCCTACACGCTGGGCCATGAGAACGCAGGCTGGGTACACTCGGTCGGCGACGGGGTCACCAACGTCGCCCCAGGGGACACGGTCATCCTGCACCCAGCGCCGAGCTGCGGGCTGTGCCGCGCCTGCCGGGCCGGCGACGACATGCACTGCAGCAACGGCAGCTTCCCGGGCCTGTTCGGAGACGGCGGGATGGCCGAGTTCCTGCTGACCTCGGCGCGGGCCTGCGTGAAGCTCGACCCGTCGACCCAGCCGGCGGATGTTGCGGCGCTGGCCGACGCCGGAATCACCGCCTACCACGCGGTGCGCAAGGCGATCCCGCTGCTCTACCCCGGGACGACCTGTGTGGTGATCGGCGCCGGCGGCCTGGGGCATATCGGCATCCAGTGCCTCGCCGCACTGACCGCGACCACCATCATCGTGGTCGACCGGAACCCGGATGCGCTCAAGCTGGCCGAGGAGCTGGGCGCACAGCACGCGGTGGTCGCCGACGGGCAGCAGATCGACGCGGTGAAGGACCTCACCGGCGGGGCGGGCGCCGAAGTGGTGCTCGACTTCGTCGCCGAGCAGGGCGCCGAGCACGACGGATTCGACATGACCCGCCGGGCCGGTTCCTACTACGTGATCGGCTACGGGGGTCAGGTCCAGATCCCGACCCTCGACATCATCTCCACCGAGCGCAACATCATCGGCAACCTCGTCGGCAGCTACAACGATCTCGCCGAGCTGATGGTCCTCGCCCAAGCCGGCAAGGTGACGCTACACACCAAGACCTACCCGCTCGACTCCGCCGTCGAGGCCCTCGACGATCTCGACAACGGCCGGGTCCGCGGCCGGGCGATCCTCGTCCCGTAGTTCCTGCAGCGCTTCTACCACACCGAGGGAGATCAGATGGCCAAGGAACTACGTTTCGGTGCGGAAGCCCGCAACCTGCTGCTGGCCGGGGTCGACCAGCTGGCGGAGGCGGT
>JBOHHF010000100.1:0-11504 GCA_050700495.1 Pseudonocardiaceae bacterium | reverse complement strand
CTTCCAGCCATCCCGAGATCTGCTGTGGCGACCACCGCCGTTCCAGCTTCTCCTCCACCCTCACGGCCAACCCTGGTAGCCGCTACGACGGTGGACCCGGACTGATAGTGATCGAGTAGGTCGGTCTGGTCCGGCCGATCCGCCACGGGCGGCGCTACCGCGAGGGCTGGGGTAGCCGCGGTTCCTCTACCACGTCACGGTGGCCATGGTGGATGGCCTGGTGCAGGTCGGGGGTGTGGCCATGGAGGTGGACGCTGCCGAGGACGGCGAGGCGGAGGGCGTGGGCGTAGGTCTTGGTGGCCATGGTGACTTCGCGGTTCCAGCGCAGGGCCTGGGCGGGCATGGCTAGGTCGCGGTGGATCTCGGTGGCGTCGGCGGCGAGGCGGGCGTGGTCGAAGAAGTCGATCCAGGTGGGGTCGTCTCCGCTGTGGTTGGTTGCGGAGCTGGGCAGTCGTTCGGAGGCGGCGAGTGCGGTGCCAGCGGCGCGGGGGTTGCTGTCGGGCCACGGCTAGCTACGCTTTGGCTCAGTTGCAGGTTGCACCGCCATTGAGTATATCTCCAACCCCTCAGGTCACACCGCTTCGGATGCTGGCGTCTCGGGGGCTTCATCTAGCGAGAAAGTGGAACCCGACCCACAGCCACAGCACCAGCACGACCCACCGGCCAGCCTGGTGGCGCAACACGGTGTGGATCACATCGCCGAGCGGCCGCAAGTGCCACCGATTGGCCATCCCGAGCAGCTGCGCGGCCAGCATCGCACCCACCACCACAGCGAACCCGGTAACGATCACGCTGTAGGGAGTCACCGGGTCACCAGCCAGCGCCCGGCCGCCAGCCAGGCGGCGTAGCCGAGGACCCGGGCTGGATAGGTGTCCAGCACCGGATCGAGCAGCAGGCTCAGCGTCGGGTGCTCCGGGTCGTTGCCCCACAGAAAAGCCGCCAGCCACCACACACCGCCGGCGGCGACCAACGCCAGCCACAGCGCGACCGCCCCCGGTGACACGGTGCCGGCAGGCAGCGGCCGCACCGGACGCCTCACCCGCAGCGCGAGCAGCAGCCCGCCCGGGACCAGCACAGCCACCGTGGCAGGCACGGTCAACGGCTCGAAGACGGCGGCGATCAACGCGTAACCGGCACTTGCCGCGTCCCAGCGATATCTGTGCACGCAACGACCCGCGCCGTGGTGTCCACCGCCATGATCCGCGCCTCGAGCGCGTCGTCCCGCGCCGGTCATGTCAGGTGAATACCCAGCGGACGGATCAGGGCTACTCGTCGTGTGCCCGCGATATGGCCCTCGGCCCGAGCACCGGCTCATCGATGGGGACGGCCGGTGCATCACGAGCCGGTACAGCCTACCTCCGTTGGGGTATGCCGATCCCGGGTGGCTGCACTGCCCAGAGTACTCCAACTACCTCTGCCAAGCCGACGACGATCCCGGTACCGGTAGCGCAACATCAAGGCATCCGGCCAGGGCACCGAACGCCCGGCCAGCACAGAGGAGATTGGCCCGCCCGGCCCGCGCCGTCTTGTCCCGCGGAGACTCCAACCTGCTCAACTGGCTCCACGATGGCCACACCCTGCGCTGCGTCGATTTCGAGTTCTCCGGCCGCAGCGACATCGCCTTCGACGCCGCCGACCAGATCGAGCACATCAGCTCCCGCGCCATCCCCGACCACGCCTGGCACCAGCTCGAAGCCAATCTCGGCGTTGATCACCACAATAGACCACGCTTCGAAGCGGCCCAACGAACCTGCGCGCTGTGCTGGCTCGCCGTGCTCTGGAAACAACGCCACCGCCGCACCGAAGAATTCACCACTCAACTCAACCGAGTACGCCAACTCCAGCGCTCGGCTGAGGGCCTCCTCGGTAGCGGCCAACGCCTCATCCCACCGCCGCAGTTCGCTCGGTAGCTGCGGCAGCAACGGCCGCCTGGACTCACACCAAACTGTCAACGGCAGCCGAATCTTGACCCCTTTTCGGTATCTGAATTTTGACCCCCGCTGGTTTGTTGATCTTCTATTCTTCGCCACGAAGTCACTGTGCTTCGCCGTCACGTCAGCCGACCGCGACCCTGCTGGCCGGATCGAGCAATCCTGTCCGCCCTGACTCGTCTCCTTCCCCGCCACCTGCGTCTGCATCGGATCGTCACTCCAGCGACGCTGCTGGCCTGGCACCGGCGCGGAACGGAACCGATCGATAGAGCCGACCAGAGCGAGGATCTTGCCGGCCAACAGAGTGCCGATGCCGTGCAGCTGGGTCAGGGTGGTACCGCTGGCGGCGCCGGCGGGGGTGATCTGCGCGGTGGTCGCGGTGATGCGCTCATCGGGTCGAACAGCTCATGCCGACCACGGCAGGCAGCCCCGTCCAGCTTCGGGAGGTCGGCGAGGATCACGGCCAGCAGCTTGATCGTGCCGTCGCGGTCCACGGTGCGAAGTGTTCCGCACCACCACGCCGCGTAGCCTTTACGCCACCTCCTCACCGAGGTTCTTAGCCTCAGGGCGACGGCCCCCGGGGCATCGGTGAGGGAACGGTGCGGAGAGGTCTCTGGTGGACGTTGACGAGGCGGACGCTGACGAGGCGTCGACGATCGGTGCGCGGGCTCGCATGATCCGCCGTCGTCGCGGGCTGAGCCTGGAAGTTGTGGCCGGGCTCGCCGGTATCACGGCGCAGTACCTGTCGATGATAGAGCGTGGCCTGCGCGGGTTTAACCGGCGTGGCCTGGTCGAGGATCTCGCGGACGCGCTGTGTTGCTCTGTGGTGGACCTGACCGGGCAGCCCTATCTACCGCCGGATCGGGCGAGCGCGCGGGCGAAAAATGTCATGATCCAGATCGAACGTGGGCTCAACGAGGCCACTCTCGATGATGTACCGGATTTGCGGCCCCGATCGCTGGATGCCCTGGGCGGCTGGGTTGCGTTCGCCGCCGAGCTGCGGGACACCGCCCGCTACCAGCCCTCGGGCGAGGGCATCGACGCCGCACTGATCGACCTTCACGTGCACGTTGCGACCAGCGACGGCCCGGCGCGGCAACGCGCCGCCGAGTTGCTTACCCACGCCGCCTATCACGCGTTCGTCCTAGCGACCACGTTTGGTTATCTGCATCTTGCGCAACAAGCGGCATTGCGTGCCGTGGAGGCGGCCAGGGTGGCTGAGAGTCCTGAACTGCAGGCGTTCGCGATGTTCGCGATGGCACCGTCAGTGGCACGCACCAGTGGACGGCGCCGGGCGGTGCGGATGCTGGATTGTGCGCTGGCTGACGCGCAGCCGCTGACCGCGATCCGGGACGGCGACACTCTGGGCGCCGAGACTGTCGGGCTGCTCCATCTCATGGGGGCCCATTTCGCGGCCCGGAACAGCGACGCCGCTACTGCTGCGGACCATCTCGGTGAGGCCGGCCGGATTGCGGTGCTCACCGGTGAGCGCAATGGGTTGCGCCAGCACTTCGGACCCACCAACGTCGCCGTGTGGCGCGTGGCTATCGGTGCAGAACTCGGGCAAGGCCCGCAGGTCGCCGAGCGGATCGAGCGTGAGCCGATCGATCTGGACGTTCTCGGCAGCAAGGATCGCATCGCGGCATTGCATTTCGATCTCGCTCGATCCTGGGTACAGGTCGACGGCGAGCGCGACAGTTTGGCACTGCGCCACCTTGATGCTGCCGACCGGGCCGCGCCCCAGCGAATGCGTAACGACCCCATAGCCCTGGATCTGGCGCGGACGCTGGACCGGCGGGCCCCCCGGCGGACCTGGGAGCTGGACAGCCTGTGTAACCGTTTCGGCATCAGGAGCGTCAAGGCTTAACCACTATGTTGAGGCCGACGTCGATCTAGACCGCAGTCTCTGCCGAGTGACCAACGACGCCACTGACGTACCCGCGACGCACTCTCCCGCGGTAGCTCCTCTCACCCCGGGGGAGGCGCTAGCCGCGCTGTTTTTGGCCAACGCCGATAAGAGCGCCAACGCGGAAAACGACGTCTTCGTCGAAGAGCTGTTGAAACGAAGGCGGGCGATTCAGGCGCTGGCCAATCCCAGCGGGCGATGACAATCCGGCAACGCGGCGGCGGCTTGCCGGAAACGACCCAGCGGTTTCTGGCTGGTCTGCCCCGGCATGGTGATCCGGTCGGTGCCGTGTGGAACCGCCTCATCGAGCTGGAACGCGCGGGCAATGACCCGACGCTGGTTGATGCGCTGCGGGCGGTGCTGTTGGCTCACCAGCCGCCTCGATATGGGCGGTGCCCAGCGTGCCTGACACGGTGGGGCCGTCGCCGCCGCTGGCCCTGCACCGTGTGGTGTCGAGTGCACGTTGCGTTGTTCAGCCCGTACGTGGGGGTCGCCAGTGTCCGGGGTGCACGTCGTGGGTGATCCCCAGGTGGAGATCCCGGCCGTGTGTGAGGTGCACGGCGGTTCGGGCCGTCTGGTCATCCGGCGTGACGGCGATCGGATCGTGCTGGACGGGCGCGCTGACGACTGCTGCGTGATCACGGTGGAAGGCACGGCCGTGACGTTGTTATTCGATGTTCTTAGAGAGTGGCTGGGGTGAGCGTCCCAGCGACCGGCCCCGCCGATCTTGACCTGTGCCCGTACCGCGGGGGCGCCACCGGTATGCAGCTGATCACCGACACCCCGCCGAAAGCTCAGGGCTGGTCATGCGGCGAGTGCGGCACGCAGTGGGTGACCAGCGTGGTGAACCCGCACTTGCGTCCCGCCTACCTGGCGACCTCGGGGCGGCGGCGGTCGAGGAGATCGGGTGGCTGTGCACGACGCTACGGGGCTGCCGGTGCAGCTCATGAACGACCCTCCGGCGCGGTGGGTGCTGGTTGGTAACCGGCTGCATCTGCTGGCGGGTGACCGTCCCCGCGGTGTTCTGATGGCGTGCTGCGGGTCTCCGCTACCGCTGGGGGTACTCCAACATGAGCGCTACCGGGCCGTCATCTATGCCAGGAGTGCTTCACGGCGTACTTGCTTCTTCCACGCGCTGGGGCACGTCGGCAGAACGCTGCCCTCTCTGTCAGGATCTGGCGAGACAGCATGGTGCCAGCGATTCACAGCAGAGGGCGTGATCGGAGATCCTGGTGTCTGTGTCGACGGAGGAGCGTGGCGGTCCGGCTGGCGGTGGCGGAGGGGATGGGTCGTCCTCGCCGTCGGGGCCGCGGTCGGTGGAGGAAGCTAGGATATCACCGCGTTGAAAGGACCACGGAAAGGCCAATGGTACCAAACTGTACGTTGTGCTTGACATCTTCTCCTGCTATGTCCCCGGGTGGCTCGTCGCCCACGCCGAGGACGCGGTCGTGGCGAAAGATTTCCTCGCTCACGCGGTAACCCGTAACCTGGTCATCCCGCACACGATCCACGCTGATCGAGGTGGCTCGATGACCTCAAAACCAGTGTCCGAGATGATGATCGACCTCGGGATCCTCCGCTCACACTCCCGGCCTCGGACATCGAACGACAACCCCTACTCCGAGGCCCAGTTCAAAACCCTCAAAATACGTTCCCGACTTCCCCGACCGGTTCGGCTCACTCACCGACGCACGAGTGTTCTGCGACCGGTTCTTCCCCGCCTACAACCACGAACACCGCCACTCCGGAATCGGCATGCACACCCCGGCCTCAGTCCACTACGGAACCGCGACCGACATCCACGCACGACGCCCAGGCCACCCTCGACCGTGCCCACGCACAACACCCCGAGCGGTTCAGCCGCCGGCCCCAGCCGCCACGCCTGCCCGAGCAAGCGTGGATCAACCAACCCACCCAACACGAGCCAACCCAGTAAGATCCACTGTCTCATTTGACTTGACAGCTACCGCCCGATCCGTCATCCGTCAACGCAACAGACCCGGAAGGAATGTCGGCATCATAGTCGTTCCCGGGCGCGTCACCTGGTGACCTTGTTCGCGCACGTGATGCAGGTCCTTGCCGCTGGGCGAGCGGTCAGCCGGTCTACGGAGATCGGACCTCCGCAGCGCTCGCACACCCGGTACTCACCGGTCACTACCCGCTGGGCGGCTCGGTCGAGGTCCTCAAGGTCGACGCGTGCGTGCCTCAGCATGGCCTGTACCTGGGCCCGTTCGAACGCGACCGTGGCGCCCTCCGGATCGTGCTCGTCGTCGTTGGTGGTCAGGGCTGACGCTTCGACGATGCCATCCCACTGGCGTATCAACGAGTCGATCAGCCGCACCGTACGAGCACGTTCCTCGCCGATCAGCTCTTGTACGGCCCGCCGCTGCGCTGGTGAGAGTCCGGCAGGCTCGGTGGAATCGTCCACGACAAGCCCAACTCAACGCGCGAGCTACCCATTCCGGCAGTCACTCGTTCTGACCGAGCCTGGTCTAGGCGCCTGCCCTGGCGAAGCGTGGGGCGCCCGAGCTGGAGGCCGTCGAGGGCTTGGCGGAGGCTCAGCTGTTTGGTGGATGTGAAGGCCACGGGCGTGAAGGCATCGCCGACGGTGTGGACATATCTCCGACGGTGGGGTGTTAACAGCATTTTTCCTGTTCATCTTGACCTGGGTCCATCCGGCAGAACCTCCAGGCGTCCGCGGCGGGCACACCGCCACCTGCCCGGGCACGAGTGGAGCCCCGTCGGTGGCCCATACGATGTCGTGGCCGGTGCGCTGGCGCAGGACATCAGCCAGGGCGCTGCCCTCTGGACGCTGAGGGGCTGCTGCGCCACCACCGCGACCGGCAGGTCCGCCGGCAGACCACACAGCACAACCGTCAACGCACCCATCCCGCCGGCAGAAGTCACCAGCGCGATCACGTCAACCTTCGTTAGCCTTTCCGCACCGGCCATAAACGGATCTTCCGCCACGATCGAGTGGAAGACGGTGTCCGCACATCGGCAGATGAGGACGTCCGGGCGGTTGTGGGCGCGCGCCGAAGTCGAACGTGTGCCGGTAAGCGGGATCCTCTTGTGACAGCGCCCCGCGGGCTCGACGTCCATCTCTCGGGCAACCACACTGGCGATACAAGGAGGAGTCACCAAGGAGATCCCGATGGTGATTACTCTCGGTCTGGTCCTTGAGCGTTGGTGGCGTTCCACTTTCGTAGCTACGGCGTTGGTGTGGCCTCCACAACCCGACGGATCATGAGTGGCTGGAGTGGCGGGTCCCGGTGGGGAGTGGTCAGTGCCCGCTCCAAGTTGTCGGTGGTCCCGTGGCTGTCCGACCGGTGAGCGACCCTCGAACTGGGTTCCGACGGCGCAATTCTGGTGGCATTCGCCCACGATCGCCGGGGACCGCTCCGGCCGTTTGACCTGCCGGAACACCCTGGATGATCGGTGCTGAACTGTCGGTCGCATACCTCGAGAGCGCGTGAGGGTTCACGCTCTCCGTGGGTTCAAATCCCACCGCTACTGCCATTGAGCACACGAAACACTTGGTCCTTAGTGGCCAAAGGACACCTGCTCTCGCTGAGTCCCCAACCGCCTGGGTCGTCAGCGCAGCAGTTCGAGGAACTCGGCGGGCGTGATTGCCGCTTGCCGCAGGATTGCACCGAGAGTGCCTCGCTTGACGGTGCCGTGTTGGGGGATGTCCACAGCTCTTCCATCCGGATGCTGGTAGACGGCGTGGCTACCTTTGGTGCGCACATAGCCAAAACCAAGCGACTCGATAACCCGGGTGATCTTGCGGACCGGCAGGTCAGAGAGCGCAGGGCTCACGCGGCGCCTGGCACCTGAAACGAGGTGACGAGAGGAGTGGCAGTCACGTGCTGCTGCGGGTCGTCGACCTCTTCGAGGTAGAGCTCGACAGCCTCGGCGAGGTTCGTCAACGCTTCGTCGATCGTGCGGCCCTGGCTCGCGACGTCGACCTCAAGACACTGCGCCACGTACCAGTCCTCTTCCTGGTGTACGGCGGCGGTCAGGCTCCGAGGCGTGCTCATGACCATAGTGTGACACCCTGGACACCGTTCCGTCGTCTGCAACCTTGCGGACTCTTCACTGCCACAAGCTCTGACTGGGGGAGACCGCCTTAGGAAGGGGGCAGGCCCGGCCTTCAACCGTTCTTCGTAACGGTGTCTCGTTGTTGGCGATGGACGGAGCGATAACCCGCGTCGATCAACAGGGAAGGACATGGACAGGAACGGGCTGGCGCGACCATCGGAGTCTGGCCGTCCGCTGTCACGCAGAGCGGTCATCGCCGGCGGCGTGCTGGTGGGCTTGGCGGGCGCGGTGGCCGTCGGCGTGCTGCTCTACTTCTACGGCAGCGGAACCGAAGCGGACCGGACTGGGCTCGACGTCGTTCGTATGGCGGGGACCCTTGTAGTCGGCACTGGGGGAGTCGTTGCGCTGCTGCTGGTTGCGCGTCGCCAGAGATACACCGAACTCACTCTGGAACACCAGCGCGAGGTGCCCTCACCGCAGAGCGGGACGCCATCGAAGATCGCCATCACGGTTCGGTCAGGGATCTGCAACAACAGCAGGACCGTGGCGGCCGTGTGGCGGGCGTCGTGCAGCCGACTTTCTGGTACTCCGGCCCGTTCAAGCAGCCGCTTCCACTCGGTGTAGTCGGTGCAAGGGTTGAGCGGTCCGCCGTCGGTGCGAGGGTTGAGCGGTCCGCCGGTCGGTGTCGTGAACATGTAGCCGGTTTCCTGCCAGAGCTGCGCAGCCTCCAGCCGCTCGCGCTCCTGCTCCTCCTTGTGCTGCTTGAGCAGTGTCACCAGCTCCTCGGACAGACCGTGCCATGCTTTCCGCCTTGGACTTCGTACCGGCTGTCTCCTTGCGTAGCGGTACCCGTTGCGGGCAGTGTCCGCCGAACTTGTGACCGCACGGTTCGGCGCATCCGTGCTTCCGCAGGACACAGCGTCGAAGCCGGAGAGCAGATCAAGTGGCTGCCTCGCAGACTGGCATCGTCTATTTCACTGCCCGGCAATGATTTCTGGATCTTCGATAATTCAACCGTGGTCTTCACCATCTTCACCGGAGAAGGCAACGTGCTCGAACGGCAACTGACCACTGATCCGGCTGTCGTCGCATTAGCCTCGGGATCATCCCAGCAATGGGTCAACGCCACACGTGGGCTTCAGTTGGGTTCTGGATCTTCGATCAGCACACCGTACATATTGATACGCCATCCGCTGAATTGGCTATCACCCAGCGCAGCGAGATAGCGGTATACGAGAAGAAATTCGCCAGACATCAACAATCGGCGGTGTACGGTCGCAAGGCAAGGGATCTGATTAACAGAGCTATTGTCGATCTCTCATCGGAGCCCCCCGCCTGAATTGAGCAACATCGCGCAACATCGTTGGGGCTGACCTTTAGATGGCCATACCGTCACGGCCGTGAACGAGACCACGACATCCGTCTCCACCCAGGAGGTCACAGCGCAGGGGCGCATCGAGGTGTCTCCCCGTAGACCAACCCCCGGCTTGGCCGCCGATCGAGGCACTGCCGTGTGTTTCCGTCCAACCCATGAGGGGTCCAGCCGGACCCTCATTCCCCGAGATCGCCGGCTGGCTGCCGGTAGAGCGTGCGGCCCCCGACGCCCAGCTCCCGGCAGCCAGCCGGTCACCACACACACCCCGATATGGAGGCACACCGCGCCCGCAGGGGCACCACGACTGACTGATGACCAGTGGTGCGATGCCGAGGGCACCCGGCGCTTGCTTCCCGACGCTCCAGGCCGGTGCTGATGCCCAACCCGCCATCGCGCACCGGGCGCGGAAGCGACCCGATGTCCTCGACCATCCCACTACCTCGTGTGGGCACGACACTGTCTGCGTCTACCGCGAGCTGGCTGGCAGAGCACCCCGCCGCCCGAGAGGTGGTCTGCTCGGTGTGGAGCACGCTCACCGAGTTGGAGCGGGCCGGTCAGCATCCCGGGACCCTGGCCGCCTTGCGGTTCGTCTTGATCCACCACCAGCCGCCCACCCGCACTGGCCGCTGCCCCGCCTGCCGCCGCCACAACTGGCGTCAGCTATGGCGCCGCCGTCAATTCCCTTGCGTGGTGTGGCGGCAGATCCGCGGCGAGCTGCTGGGACATCTCACCCTCACCGGTTATCCGTCGTGAGCCCGCAGCGGCCGGTCGATGACCGCAGGCGCGACACCCAGGCAACCACCATCCCGGACCGGTGCCGTGGGGAGCAGGTCAGCATCGACCGTGTGCACGAGACACTGCGCTTCCCGCCATCGCTGAGCATCGAGCACATCATCGCTCAACTCCAGCAACTCCGTGAGCTGCTGCCTGCACCCGTTGGGGACGGCCATGACTCATGCTGATGGCCCGGATGTGGCGGCCGCTAAGCGGTTACTGGACCTAGCGAAGAACCGGGGGTTCACCTTCGAACGGATCGCACCGGGCCCGGATGGACCGCTGCGTGGCGTGCGGGAGATCCCCCAGTGGCGCGACGAGATCTACCTGGCTGGGTTCTGGCAGGAAAACTCGTGCAGCGCCACCCGGCGGCGGCGCGCGTCTCTGGTCGTGCCCGGCGGGTTACCGGTCGCCGAACAACTGCGCGGGGATGCCCTGACCGTCCTGCACACGGTGCTGTTCGACTGGACCACCCGAAGATCGGGGGTCTCATTTGGGGTCTCAGTCACTCACGATCGTGGACGCTCGCGAAAGACCACACCAAGTCAGTGACCTGCTGAAACATCCCAGGCGATCTGGGCTGAAGTGTCGTCGCAGACCTCGAAAGCGCGTGCGGGTTCACCGAGAGGTGTAAGGCTCCCAAGCTCTAGACGGACCGCAGGGTGCTCGTGGATAGCGTAATCGTCGACCACTGGCCACGCTCAACCCGGACGTGCTCACGGAGGACGCCGGTGGGGACGATCAGCAGGACGGCGACGCCGCGTATCAGTCGTTGTCCGGCAGGTACTCGTTCTTTTCGTAATACTCAAGGAGATCGATGAACGTCGGGTAGTCATAGGTGACCAGCTCGTCGCCCTCCCACCTGGCGCCCAGCTCCTCAGCCCACTCCAGCTCGTTCAGACCGAGCGGCGCGTCCTTGGACCAGTGAAACGGCACCATGGTGCTGACCTTGTTACGCCGACCCAGGACCACCCGTTCGCCCTCTGCTTTCAGCGCTGTCATAGGCGCCGATTCTACGCCCGAGGCTCGGCGACGGCATACCCACTTCCCCGTCCTTGCCGCAAGCCAACACCCCGCGTGTGCCATTAACCCATTAACACCGGCCAACTGCAGGCTGGCACCGCCACTTACGAGCACAGCTCGTGAGTGCCGTTGGGGAGGCGGCGGGTGATGCCGCGGTGGGCGAGGTGTTCCATCAGTGGCACGGTGACCCGGCGGGTGGTGTCCAGGGCCTGGCGGGCTTGGCTGAGGGTGAACGGGTTGGGCAGGCCACGTAGCCGCTGGGTGGCGGTGTCGTCGGCACCGGGAGCGAGGTAGATCCCGTCGGCGATCTTGAGTAGCTCGCCGGCACGCACCGCGGCGGCGAGCTGTTTGGTGCCCAGCCCGAGCTCGGCGAGCCGGTGCGTCTCGGGCGCGGCGAAGGGCCGGTGCGCGAGCTCAGCGCGGATTTCGGCGATGGCGTTGCGGACCGCGGTAG
>JBOHHF010000099.1:0-2231 GCA_050700495.1 Pseudonocardiaceae bacterium | reverse complement strand
AACGCTGGTCCAACCGCTGGAAAGCCGCGCTCAACGCCTTCGACATCACCTTCGACGGACGCCTGTCCGCCGGACGGAAGTAACACCCCACAAGATCCCAGTTACACCGTTAACTTGACAGACCCGCACCGGGCTCTCCACGTGTGTTTCCGTTGGCTAGTCGCTGGTGGCGGTTGCCGGTGTCGGGGTCCAGGGGGTCGGGATGGTGCTGCCGCGGTAGCGGTAGCGGGTCACCGGGACGCTGGATGCGCCGGTGAACATGACCCCGTTGTGAGCGATTGTCCAGCCCTGTGTGCAGAAGCGACGGCGGAACTGTTTCGTTCCGAGCCGGTTGTGTTTGGCTCGTGTCCAGCGCATCAGCCGTCCCCAGGCGTGCTGGTCGACGGTGTTGAACACAGCTTTGGACACCCCGTGTCGGAAGTAGTTCGCCCATCCGCGTAGGGACCTGTTGAGACTGGTGATCATCTTGTCGAGGTCCTGGTGGCGGGTTGACCTGTACGTCTTCGCGCTCACGTTGTCCTTGGCCTTCTGGATGGCCTTGCGGGACGGTGTGGTGTAGACGTAGTACTTCTGGGTTCCTCGCTTGCGCATCCGGCGGATGGTGAAGCTGAGGAAGTCGAAGCCCTCGTCGAGATGGGTCGTGTGGGTCTTCTCCGGTGCCAGCCGCAGCCCCAGCGGGGCGAGCGCGGCCGTCACCTCCGCATGCAGGGCCTCGGCGTGGTGGCGCTGTCCGTCGACCATGATGACGAAGTCATCGGCGTATCGGATGAGCCGCCAGTTACCGAGTCCCTTCCGCGTGCGGGCCTGCCGTTTCCAGCGTACCGGTTCCCATTGCCGGGCGAAGTACTCGTCCAGCGCTGAGAGCGCGATATTGGCGAGCAGGGGGGATAAGATCCCACCTTGTGGGGTCCCGGTCAGTGACTCTTCCCGGTCTCCGAGCCCGGTGAGGACCCCGGATTTCAGGAACGCCTTCACCAGCGCGCACACCCGCTTGTCCTTGATCCTCGCCCGCAGGCGGTCCATCAGAGCCGTATGATCGATCTCGTCGAAACAGGCTTTGATGTCGCACTCCAGTACCCACTGGTATCCGCGAGTGCCGAAGTGATGGATCTCGGCGATTGCGTCGTGCGCGCGGCGGTTCGGGCGAAACCCATACGAGCACGGCTTGAAATCCGCCTCGAAAATAGGTTCGAGTACCGCCTTCAGGCTAGCCTGGACCACCCGGTCAGCGATGGTGGGGATTCCCAGTTTCCGGAACTTCCCGGTGTCACCCTTGGGGATCATCACCTGCCGCACCTCCACCGGGGCGAACTCGCCCGACTTCAGCGAGTCCCGGATCTGGCCCAGGAAAGCCACCACCCCGACCCTGGTCTCGACCCAGACCGCAGTGGCCTTGTCGATCCCTGCGGTCTGGGCACCCTTGTTCGTGGACACGCGTTCCCACGCGTGCATCAAAAACGCCGGGTCATAAACGAGGTTGAACAGGTCACCGAACCGGCGGGAGACCTCGTCTCCCGCCCAACGGTGCAACTTGGTCTGCATCCTCCGTACCGCAAAGTACGCCGAATCAGGACTCGGCCACGTCACGGCGCCGGTGTTCACCGGCGCATCTTCGGACATTGCTTTCCCTCCTTGACTCCACACGCTGCCGCCCTTCCCCAGGTACGCGGCTCTCCCGCGCTCGGAGTACTACGACGGCTCCGCCCCACCTGCACCTTCAGTCAGCGTCGCACCTATCCACACCCCTGCCCTCTGGCCGAGGACGACGGCGGGAACGGGCCACAGGTGGTTCCCACGTTCACTGTTGTCCGGTCAACGGGTTAGGCACCCGGCTCTACCCCTGCGGCATCGCCATGGCTACGCCGTAGACTTTCACCATGGCCTCCTGACCCAAGCCTCACAAACCCAGCCAGGAGTTCCCCACCCGCCCCATCAACACACAGGCACATGGGTACGCACCGCAAACCAGCCCAGATCCACCGGGTTTCGAGCTGGCGGGACATCAAGAGGCGTAACAACACCGGTTCCTCACGTATACCTTCCCGTCTCGCTCACCGCGCCCGGCCCATCCGGCAGTCCTGAACCGGCGCGACTTCATCGAGGCTGCTCCCACCCTCCCCGGCGACCCCCGGATCAGGCTGCCTCCAGCTTCACTTCGCCGCTACGACGACAAAGAGATGGACGGTCTCTCACCTCCATCCGAAACAACAGCGCCTCGTGGCGCACGTGAG
>JBOHHF010000098.1:0-31664 GCA_050700495.1 Pseudonocardiaceae bacterium | reverse complement strand
GGGCGTCGCGGGTCTGCAGCAGCAGCCCGCCCGACAGCGCCCGGAACTCGACACCACCCCGGTCCGGGGTCGAGGCCACCAGCAGGCGGATGTTCTTCTTGCGGGCTAGCACGTCCACCGCGCCCTCAGCGTAGGACGGCGCCACCACCACCTCGGTGAACACCTCGCTGATCTGTTCCGCCAGCTCGACGGTGACCTCGCGGTTCACCGCGATCACAGCGCCGAACGCGCTCACCGGGTCGCAGGCATGTGCCCTGCGGTGCGCATCGGCGACATCCCCAGCGCGGGACACCGCGATCCCGCACGGGTTGGCGTGCTTGATGATCGCCACGCAGGCGGCGGCGTGGTCGTGCGCGGCCCGCCAGGCTGCATCGGCGTCGACGTAGTTGTTGTAGGACATCTCCTTGCCATGCAACTGCTGCGCACCAGCCAGCCCCGGCGCGCCACCCGCGGTGTACAGGGCGGCCTGCTGGTGCGGGTTCTCCCCGTAGCGCAACGTCTTGGCGCGCCGCCAGGAGGCGCCCACCCAGGGCACGAACCCGTCCTCTTCAGGGGCAGCTGACCCCATCCAGGACGCGACGGCGATGTCGTAGTCGGCGGTGTGCCGGAACGCGGCCACCGCCAGCGCGCGGCGCTGCGCCAAGGTGAACCCTCCGGTTCGGACGTCGTCGAGCACGTCGACGTAGGCGGCCGGGTCCACCACCACAGCCACCGAGGCGTAATTCTTCGCGGCAGCCCGCACCATCGCCGGACCGCCGATGTCAATCTGCTCGACACACTCGTCGGGAGGCGCGCCGGCGGTGACGGTCGCTTCGAACGGATACAGGTTGACGACCAGCAGGTCGAACGGCGCGATACCCAGGGCGGCCAGCTGGGCCACATGCGCGGGCTTGCGGGTGTCAGCGAGTAGCCCGGCATGCACCCGGGGATGCAAGGTCTTGACCCGCCCATCGAGGCACTCGCCGAAGCCGGTGAGCTCCTCCACCCGGGTCACCGGAACACCCGCGTCAGCGATCGTGGTCGCGGTGGAGCCGGTGGAGACGATCTCCACTCCGGCCGCGTGCAAGCCGGTAGCCAGCTCCAGCAGGCCACCTTTGGCCGACACACTCACCAGTGCCCGGCGCACCGGCTTGCGATCATCAGCGGTCACGGCAGTGAGACCCTTCGTCCGGTGACAGTGCACCCATGGCGGACCAATCCGGCGACGACCTCGACCAGCAGCTGCCGCTCCACCACCTTGATCCTCTCGTGCAGCCGCTCCTCGGTGTCGTCGGGTAGCACCTCGACGGCGCGCTGGGCCAGGATCGGACCGGTATCCATGCCGGCGTCCACCAGGTGCATGGTCGTGCCGGTCACCCGGACCCCGTGCGCCAGCGCGTCGGCCACGGCATGTGGACCGGGGAACGCGGGCAGCAGCGCGGGGTGACTGTTGACGATCCGACCGGCGAAGCGGTCCAGGAACGCCGGGCCCAGGAGCTTCATGAACCCGGCCGTGACGACCAGATCCGGCTGGTGCGCGGCGACCGCCTCGGTGAGCACGACATCCCAGGACATCCGGTCGGGATGCTGGGCGAGTTCAACGACGAAGGTGGGCAGCCGACGATGTTCGGCACGGCGCAGCCCGCCAGCGCCGGCCCGATCCGCGCCGACGGCGACGATCCGGGCCGGGTAGTCCGCGCCAGCGGCGTCGAGCAATGCCTGCAGCAACGTCCCGGTACCGGACACCAGGACAACGATCCGAGTCGGGACCGGCAGGCGGACCTGATGCACGGACAGCGCAGGCTCCTGGTAGCACAGCGGGATGAGGGACCCCAGACTAGCTTGTCCCGGCTCGGTGGCCTGGTCGCGGTCGTTGTCCTCGACTGTTAGCGTCGGTGGCGGTAGCAGCGACGCTTCGCTACCCGGTCACCGTTGGGGGATTGAACGGGGCTCCGGCCGGAAAACTGGCCGCACAAATCATGCGCCTTGCGACAGAGCATATGAGCGACGACCACGACGCTGACGAGGAGAAAAGGTGACCACTGTCTCCGATAAACAATCTGGTATCAGCAATCCACCATCTCCAGCGCAACCGAGGCTACGGTCACCCTGGGAAGGACCTTTCTTGTATGTGAGCGGGTCCAGGAAGCGACCGTACTACGTTTATACGCCGGCCAGTTACGAACCGGGCACGAGCGCGCCGCTCCTGGTCATGCTCCACGGCTGCAGCCAGACTCCACGCGGCTCCGCGGTCGCAACCCAATGGAATGATCTCGCAGAAGAGCACAAAATTGTTGTAGTATACCCTGGGCAGACCATCCAGGTGCTTGAGAACGCGATAACCGGGTCCGCGCAACGGTTGACCGAGGACCAGATCGATCACTGCTGGAGCGACGGAAACGGAGACCACTGCTGGAACTGGTTCCTTCCGGAGCACCAGAAACGAGACGCCGGTGAACCCGCGATCATTGCCGGCATCGCACGTGCGGTGATGGCCAGCACTGAAAAGTGGACCATCGATCCAGGCCGGGTGTATGTCGCTGGGATGTCCGCCGGCGGAGCAATGGCCGTCATCCTGGGTGCGACATACCCGGAGCTGTTCAGCGGGGTAGCGGTCCACTCCGGCGTGGAATACAAGGCGGCGACCGACGGGCTTTCCGCACTTCGGGTGTTGGAACAAGGCGGTCCCGACCCGGTCGGCCAAGGTGGGCAGGCTTTCCGAGCCATGGGCCATCACGCCCGCTTGATGCCGGTCATCGTGGTGCACGGGAGCGAAGATCGGCGCAACATTGCCTCCAACGGAGAGCTGGCTGTGCGACAGTGGCTGGAGACCAACCGGCTAGCCACCGGCGGCGCCTTCAACGCAGAGTTCAGCAAGCCGAGCAGCGATAACCGTTACGGCGAACCGATGCCCGGCGGCCACCCCTACCGCGTTCGCAGATGGACCGCGAACGGAGGCAAGGTCGTGCAAGAGTATTGGACCGTCGATGGGCTGGCACACGCCTGGTCGGGTGGCTATTGGCTTGGCTCCTTTGCTGATCCACGCGGCCCGAGCGCAAGCCGAGCCATGTACGCCTTCCTATCCCGCCAATAGGGATCGGCTGGGCGCCCACGCGATGCGCGTCCCGCTCACGACCGGGTGTGCGTGGTGGGCTTGCCGAGTTGCGGGCTGTTGCGCGGCGGGTCGGTGCGGCACCATCGCCGCATGGCGATACCTCGGCGGGCGCGGATCGAGGCGATCGGGGAACGGGCCGTAGTCACCCCGCTGGAGCTGTTCTTCGACCTGGTGTTCGTGTTCGCGTTGACCCGCGTCACGGATTGGATGGCAGACGAGCCCACCGTGACGAACGTGGTGCGCGGGATTTTGATCCTGACCGTGATGTGGTGGAGCTGGGTCGGGTACGCCTGGTTGGGCAACGTCGTGAAGGCCGACGAGGGCGTGATCCGGGTTGGCATGTTCGTCGCGATGACCGCCGGGTTCGTTGGCGCGATCACGATCCCCGAGGCGTTCGACGACCTGCCCGGCGGGCTGCACGGCCCGATCGTGTTCGCGGTCTGCTACTTCCTGGTGCGCGCGGTGCACCTCGCGCTGTTCTGGGTGGTCAGCCGCGACGATCCGCAGCTGCGCAGGCAGGTGGTGCGGTGGATCCCGTCGGTGCTGGCCGGCACGGTTACGCTGCTCGTCGCCTCGCAGACCACGGGCACCGTCCAGACCCTGCTCTGGCTGGCCGTGCTGCTCGGTGACTACCTGGGCACACAGCTGGCCGGCACCCGCTGGCGGCTGAATTCGGCGTCACATTTCGCCGAGCGGCACGGCCTGATCATCATCGTGGCGCTGGGCGAGTCGATCGTCTCGATCGGCATCGGTGTCGCGGCGCTGCCGATCTCCTGGCCGATCATCGTCGCGTCGGCGCTCGGCCTGGCCGTGTCGGCGGCGCTGTGGTGGGCCTACTTCGACGTCACCGCGCTGATCACCAAGCGGGCGCTGGCCGCCGCCGAGGGCGCCCGGCAGATCCGGCTCGCCCGCGGCGGCTACTCATTCCTGCACCTGCCGATGGTCATCGGCGTGATCATGATGGCGCTGGGCCTGAAGAAGGTCCTGGGCTACGTCGGCGGCGACGACGGGCACGTGCTCGCCGACCCGATCTACGGGGTACCGCTCGCAGCGCTGTACGGCGGCGCCGCGCTGTACCTGCTCGCGCACGTGGCCTTCAAGTGGTACGTGGCCGGTCCAGTCAACCGCGAGCGGATCGCGGTGGTGGTACTGGTGCTCGTCCTGATCCCGCTGGTCGCCCTGGCGCCGGCGCTGCTGGCGCTCGCAGTGCTGGCGGTGGTGCTCGGCGCCCTGATCACCTGGGAGACGATCCGGTACGCGGAAGTGCGCCACCAGATCCGGCACGGCCACTGACCCGCGCGGCGGGGAGATGCTCAGCTGGTGGCAGCGAGGGCGGCCAGGGTGCGGACGGCGTCGTCGGCCCGGTGATGGGAACGAACAGGTGGTCGTGAGTGAATCCGGCGACCACGTTTGCGCTGATTCCCGCGTCGGTCAGAACACGGCTGACCGCTGCTGTGAGGCCGACGGCGGTGAGAGCCGAGTGGACCTGCAGAGTGATCCAGGCGGCGACGAAGTCGTAAGGTAGGCCGAGGTCGTCGGCCTGCTGCTGAGGCAAGACCAGCGTCAATCCTTCGTCCTCGCGTACGAAGACGGCAGGGGCCGCGCCCGGCGGGATGGCGTCGGGAACGCTCGTGTAGACGTATGTCCCTTCACGGAGCCGCGGAGACAGGCCGCGCAGGAGGGCCATCAGATCGGTCTCTGCGTTCATCGTCACATTCCTACCCGGCACACGGCTCATCGTCCCCGCCGTCGGTCGCGTCTTCGGCGCTGAACCCGGCCTCGGCGGGCAGAGAATCCGCCGCACCGTCCATCGGCGAGGGGACGATCGGGGAGGACAGCAGTGTAGCGGCGCAGCCACCCAGCAGCGTCGCGCCCAGCACGGCGACCGCGAGCGATCCGGCGGGGACGTCAACCGGGTTGAAGGCCGCTGCGCCCAGTTGCCCACCAGCCAGTGTGGCGAGCACGGCGCTGCTCAGAGCGAGCACCGTGGCCGCCACCCCCAGCACCCGCAACCGCCCAACCAGGTCAGGTGCAGCGGGGACGCACCGGCGCCCTATCGCGGCACCGACCAGCAGGGGAACCGCGAGCGCGACACCCCACCAGGGCTGCACCGGGCCCTGCGGCAGCGCGGCGAGCAGCGGCACCGCCAGCATCGGCCCGGCGTGCATCGTGACCGGGCTGACCGACACCGCGCCTATCGAGAAACCCGGTCCAGCAAGCCAGGACAGCCCGGCGATGGCTGCATTGGGCAGGTACCCGATAGACAGGACGATCAGCCCGAAGGCGCTGCCAGCGTCGGCTCCCAACATCTGGAAGGCCTCAGGCGCTGACCCGACCAGACCGATCAGCACCGCAGCGAGACCGGCGGTGAGCAGGGTCGTCAGACCCCACTGCCCGGCCGCCAGGCCGGGCAGTACCCAGCCAGGTGCCCGACGCAGCGCCGCAGGCAATAACCCGCAGGGCCGAGCCAAGCCCACAACCGCCGCGACGCCGGCCACCAGTGCACACCTGAGGGCGGCGTGCACGGGATCCGCGGTGATCGTCGCTGGGATCGCCACCAGCGCCAAGACCGCTCCGAGAACGCCGTGGATGCCGGAGATCGCCCCGATCACCCATCCCGCGTCAGTGGGTGTGTGGATCCCGCGACAGCTCCCGATCCGGGCCGCTCCGCGCGCCACCAGCGCGCCGAGTAGCAGGGTGGGGAGCAGCGGCAGGACACCCAGCGGAGCCCCATCGATGGTCAGCGGAATCTGGTGGGCGACCAGCCAACCGACCGCGCCGGCCCGAGCCACACCGGCCACCGAGCCTTCTGCCCCACCGACGGCCCCACCGACGACGCCGAGCAGGGTCAGCAGCGCGACGACGGCGAGGTAACCGGCGAGGGCAGGCAGGCAGGCGAGACCCAGCGTTGCGCCCCAGGCGGTTGCGGTCCGGTCGGGGCGGGTGGCGCCGGCTGCGGAAGCACCGGGCACCGGTGACAGCAGGAGGCTCACGGTCGCCACCCTCGCAGCCGGGTGGCGTCGTCGCGGCGATCACCTGGCCGACGCGCCCCTGATGTAATCCGATCGGGGACTACATCAGGGGGCCAACACTGCCCGGGTGGCGAGGTTGACGTCCGTTAGCGACGCTCGTCACCGGGGTTGGCGGTACGTGAAGAGCCACCTACCCCAGGGACTTCATGATCTCGCGCGTGAGTTCCGCGGTTTCGCTGGGTGTCTTGCCGACCTGGACCCCGACCGCTTCGAGGGCTTCCTTCTTGGCCGCGGCGGTGCCGGCGGAGCCGGACACGATGGCACCGGCGTGGCCCATCGTCTTACCCTCGGGCGCGGTGAAGCCGGCGATGTAACCGATCACCGGCTTGGTGATGTTGGCCTTGATGTAGTCGGCGGCGCGTTCCTCGGCGTCCCCGCCGATCTCGCCGATCATCACCACCGCCACGGTGTCGGGGTCGTCTTCAAAGGCTTGCAGGGCATCGATATGGGTGGTGCCAATCACCGGGTCACCGCCGATACCCACGCAGGTGGAGAAACCGATATCGCGCAGCTCGAACATCATCTGGTAGGTCAAAGTACCGGATTTGGACACCAGCCCGATCTTGCCGGAGCAGGTGATGTCGGCCGGGATGATGCCCGCATTGGCAGCCCCGGGGCTGATCACTCCGGGACAGTTGGGGCCGACAATGCGGGTGCGCACAGACGTTGCGGCCAGTCCGGTCGCGCCGGCATGGGCACAGAACGCAACGGTGTCGTGCACCGGGATCCCCTCGGTGATCACTACAGCCAACCCGATGCCGGCATCGATCGACTCGATAACCGCGGCCTTGGCGAAGCGCGGCGGGACGAAGACGACGCTCACGTCAGCACCGGTAGCGGCCATCGCCTCGGCGACCGAGCCGAACACCGGCAGTGACACACCCTGGAAGTCGACGGTCTGGCCGGCCTTGCCCGGGGTGACTCCACCGACGACCTGGCTGCCCGCATCGAGCATCCGCTGGGTGTGCTTGCGGCCCTCCGAGCCGGTCATCCCCTGGACGATGATCTTCGAATCTCTGGTCAGGAAGATTGCCATCGGTCAGGCTCCCTTGGCATAAGTCGAGGCGGCGAGCTCGGCGGCCTGGTCCGCCGCAGCGTCCATCGTGTCGACCATGGTGACCAGCGGGTGGGCTGCCTGCGCGAGGATCCGGCGACCCTGCTCGACGTTGTTGCCATCCAGCCGGACCACCAGCGGTTTAGTCGAGGTCGGACCCAAAATGTCAAGCGCCTGCACGATGCCGGTGGCCACCTCGTCACAGGCGGTGATCCCGCCGAAGACGTTGACGAACACCGACCGCACGTCCGGGTCACCGAGGACGATGTCCAGCCCGTCGGCCATCACCTGCGCGTTCGCGCCACCGCCGATATCGAGGAAATTGGCCGGCTTCATCCCCCCGTGCGCCTGTCCCGCGTAGGCGACCACGTCCAGAGTGGACATCACCAGGCCCGCACCGTTACCGATGATGCCGACCTGACCGTCGAGCTTGACGTAGTTGAGGTCGCGGGCCCGGGCCCTGGCCTCGAGCGGATCCTGCGCGGCCGAGTCGGCCAGGTCGGCGTGGTCGGGGTGGCGGAACCCGGCGTTGTCGTCCAGGGTCACCTTCCCATCCAGCGCGATGATCGCCTCCTGAGAGTCGCGGACCAGCGGGTTCACTTCCATCAGGGTCGCGTCCTCAGCGACGAAGGCGTTCCACAGCTTTTCGATGGTGTCGGCCGCCGCCTGCGCTACCGTCGCCGGAAACCCGGCTGCCTGGACGATCTCAGCGGCCTTCGCGGCGTCCACCCCGAACCTCGGATCCACCGGCACCTTGGCCAGCGCCTCAGGCTTCGTCGCGGCGACTTCCTCGATGTCCATGCCGCCTTCGACGCTGGCTATCGCGAGAAAGGTGCGATTGGTGCGATCGAGCAGGAAGGAGAAGTAGTACTCCTCGACGATGTCCGACGCGGGGGTGACCAGCACGCGATGCACGGTGTGGCCCTTGATGTCCATGCCCAGGATGGCCGCTGCATGCCGCTGCGCCTCGTCCGGTGTCCGGGCCAGCTTCACACCCCCGGCCTTGCCGCGGCCGCCGGTCTTCACCTGAGCCTTGACGACCACAGCGCAGTCGAGCGCCGTAGCGGCGTCACGGGCCTGCGCGCTGGTGGTAGCGACGCGACCCGGGAGCACCGGGACGCCGTGAGCATGGAACAGATCCTTCGCCTGGTATTCGTACAGATCCACGGAGTCGACCCTATCCAGCCAGCCTCCGACAGTAGCCCGCCGCCCCGGTGAACTTGATCACTCCCCCGGGGCGGTCAGGGCGGCACGCACCCAGTCGACGATCTCGTGCGTGGTGGCACCCGGGGTGAACACCTTGGCAACTCCGAGCTCGGCGAGCTTCGGGATGTCCGCCACGGGAATGATCCCGCCACCGAAAACCAGCACGTCCGTCGCGCCCTTGCTCCGTAGCAACTCGACGACCCGGGCGAACAGGGTCATGTGGGCACCTGAGAGCACCGAGAGCCCTACTGCGTCAGCGTCCTCCTGCAGCGCGGTCTCCACGATCTGCTCCGGGGTCTGGTGCAGTCCGGTGTAGACGACCTCCATGCCGGCGTCGCGCAAGGCGCGGGCAACGACCTTGGCGCCCCGATCGTGCCCGTCGAGCCCGGGTTTGGCGACGACCACCCGGATACGTCCGCTCATTCACCCAAGGTAGCTTCCGACCGGTCACCCCAGCACCGGTCGGGTACCTCCATGCGAACGGTGCGTTAACGACTTATCGTGACGGCATGAACCCCGCCGGGGAACTCGGGCTCGCGGCGCGCCAGCTGGTCACCCGTGGCACGCAGGTGGCCGGATGGGCGGGATCGTCGGCGTGGGCCGTGCTGGGCACGCTATCCCGCGGCATCCGCACGGTTGTCCGACCTGCCGGTGTGCGCGGTGTGGCCCTGGAGGCAGGGGTGCTGGTCATGCACGTGGTGATGTACCCGTGGGGTGTGTCGACCGAGCAGCGGCGTCCAGGCGACCCCTGCGACTGCTACCGCACCGACGACTTATCCCCTGCCAAGCGCGGACTGGTGATCGCTGACGTGCGTGCCGCGGGAACGCCGATCCTGCTGGTGCACGGCTTCGCGGACAACCGGTCGGCGTTCGCAGTGCTGGGTAGGGCCTTGCGCAAGCGAGGGTTCGGCATGGTTTACGGCCTCAATTACAGCGTGCTCACCGCACTGACCGGTGATGTGCCCAGCGCAGCCCGCGAGCTGGACCGTAAGGTCGAGCGCATCCTCGAGGCGACCGGCACGGAACAAGTACACGTGGTGGGGCACTCACTGGGCGGGCTGGTGGCCCGCTATTACATCCAACGGCTCGGCGGGGACGCTCGGGTGCACACGCTGGTCACCCTGGGCACTCCGCATCTGGGGACGATGGCCGCGTACCTGCTGCCGACTCAGGTGCTCCGCCAGATGCGTCCGGACTCCGACGTGATGGCCGAGCTCGCGGCGCCGTCTCCCGGGTGCCGCACCCGATTCGTCTCGCTGTGGAGCGAGCTGGACATGTTTGTCGTGCCGCAGCGCAACGCCAGGCTGGACCATCCGGACCTCATGGTGACTAATTACCTGCTCAGCGGCGTGGGGCATCTGTCGCTCCTGGTCGACCCGCGCGCCGTGCACATGGTGGCAAGCGCGCTGGCCCAGCTCGACGAAAGTCCGTCGGCCGACATGGCGGCCGCCAACCCGATCGGCCCGCTCCCCACATCCGCCTCGTAAGCCGGCCCTACCGACCGCACAGCGCGCAAGAACCAACGCTTGCCGATACCGCCGAACGTATCTCGGGACGGCGGCTTGCCCGCAACTTCGCCCTCCGTTAACTTCCCCCCGTCCACGGTCACGCTACGGTCACGGCTGACTAACGGAACTGGATTCCACACCAGTTCCCCGGGATCCCCCGCCCGGTGTCAGCACGGACTCCCCGGCACGGGAAGGCAGGTCTTGGCTCGACACCGCTCCCCAGGCGGCCCGCGACCATCCCCGGTAGTTGAGGCTGCGCTACGCCCCGGTCCTTCAAGTACCCGGCCGGCCCACCGCATCACGGCACCCTCCCCCGCCGTGCGCGGCCGGGTGGTCGTAGCAGCCGTTGCCGCCGGCGCTTTCGTGGCCGCGGGCCAGACAATCGACAACACCCCCACCGTGATTTCCGACGACGCTACGTTGCTGGCCTCCGCACGAAACGCCACCTCGGCGACAGGCCTCGGCGGACCCGCGCCGGCACCGGAGTACCTGCCTGTGACCCGGCCCGCGGAACCTGCTGCGGTCGCGGACGTGCAGGCAATGGCCAAGGGCCAGCGCTTGGTCGACCAGCGCGTCGCCAAGGAGGCCGAGGCTCGCCGGATCCAGTTTATTTCGCCCACGAAGGGCACTCTGACCTCTGTATACGGCAGTCGGTGGGGTGCCTTCCACTCCGGCATCGACGTCGCCAACGCAATCGGGACGCCGATCCTCGCCGCCGCCGACGGCGTGGTCGTGGAGTCCGGACCCGCCAGTGGTTTCGGTCTCTGGGTACGCATCCAGCACACCGACGCGACGACCACCGTCTACGGGCATATCAACCGCTCGCTGGTCACGCAGGGCCAGAAGGTCCGGGCCGGCCAGAAGATCGCCGAGATGGGTAACCGGGGCCACTCGACCGGGCCGCACCTGCACTTCGAAGTATGGAACGCAGCAGGCCAGAAGATCAATCCGATCAAATGGCTGCGCGACCACGGTGTTGACTTCTGACAGCGGCGCTCGCCTGATCACAGGCGGCCCTCCGAGGGCCACCCACCACCCAGGTGGGCGTGCGCGGTGCGCCATACCGAGCACTGCAGACCCTGGCTGCGCACGAAGCGAAACCCCCGGTCGCAGTGTCGGCAACGGCCACGGCGACCAGGACTGTGCTGCGCCAGCAGGCTCCGCCAGGCCGTGACAAGGGGGAGCAGCCGGACCCGGACCGTTGACCAGGCCGCTCCCGGCTCCGCTCCGCGGAGTACCCCCTCGGCGTCGCGCAGGTACGCCTCCACGCGCTCCCGCAGCACTCGCCCCAACCGCTCGTCCATTCCGCACCCCCAGCAGCTTACCCGAACATATGTTCGAACGCTAGCTGGTAGCCCTGACAATCACTGAGCGCCGGGTGTCCTGCCCAGGGAGCGTCCGCAGCTGCCAGGCACAGGCGTAGCCGACTGCGAGATCGCCAAGAGGTCCGCGCAACGCTGCGGACCGTTTACCGTAGGCTGGCCGTCATGACGATGCCGGTGGGGATCGAGCGCAAGGTCCGGCAGCTTGACAACGACGTTCAGTCAATCTACGAGATGTTGGCTGAGATCGCGGCGACCCAGCGTCGGCAAGGCAATCGGCTGATGGAAATGGACGGCAAGCTAGCAGAGGTGGACGGCAAGCTGACCGAGGTGGACAGCAAGCTGACCGGGGTGGACGGCAAGTTGGACAGCATCCTCGGCCTCCTGCGCGGTGGTCAACCCGACTGACGCCGTTGGACGCTAGAGCGCGACGAACTCCTCCTGTAAAGAGTGGACTGGGGTAGATGGCGGTTCGGGATGTACGCGTCTGCGTGCTGGGAGACTCCTACGTCGTCGGGGTCGGCGATCCAACCGGTCAAGGATGGGTAGGGGGCGTCGCTATGGCTGGGCGAGCCCGCGGGCTGGATCTCACTGTCTACAACTTGGGGCTCCGGCGTGACACCTCGGTAAACGTCTCACACCGGTGGTTCGACGAGGTGAGCTTGCGATTCAAGGACGGTGACGTCTTCGGGGTCGTGTTCGCCCTTGGCATCAACGACGTCGATGTGCGCTCCGGTCAGCGTCGGGTTCCCCGCTCCCGGACGCTCACAGTTCTCGGAACGATGCTCGACGACGCGCACAGCGCCGGCTGGGCGACGTTCGTGGCCGGCCCGCCGCCGGCCGCGGACATCGAGACGACGCGACGCATCGATGACCTGGTGATCGGCATGGCCGAGGTATGCGCGGCACGAGTCGTCCCGTTCATCGACGTCGCGGCCGCACTGTCCTGCGACGAGATCTGGAGTCAAGAGGTTGCGACCGGGGACACCTACCATCCCCGGCTCACGGATACGAGCGCCTCACCGCGCTGATCAAGAAGCCGCTGCTGTCGTGGCTTGAGAGCCTTTGCCTAGGTGTTCCCACCTCCGGTTGTGAAGGGTACGTGGCGACCCGACCGCGCACCTAGAACGGCGACGGTTCGTGGAGGCCGAGCGGACCTCGCGGGACTGGTGGTGGCAACCCGGCTCGAGTCGTTGGCACCGGATTGCCGGATTGCCCACCAGGGACGCTACCTGGTCGGCTGCCACTCCCGGGGCTCTGACGGCTGCGCCGGCAGGTCGCGCAGCGACTTCTGCCACCACCCCACGTCATACCAGCAACCGTGCTTGTAACCGTCGTGCCGGAATACCCCAACGGCCTCGAAGCCCACGGCCTCGTGCAGACCGACGCTAGCCTCGTTCGGCAGGGTGATACCGGCGAACAACGATACATAGTCGAGATCCACAACCTCGGCTATCAAATGGTCGTAAAGAAGACGCCCTAGACCCCGCGACCGGTGCTCCGGGCCAAGGTAGACCGAGCAATCCGCCGACCAGCGATAAGCGGACCGCTGCCGGTGTAACGAGGCATAGGCGTAACCAGCCACACGGCCCCCACGATCGGCGACCAGCCATGGCAATCGGGGCTTGACGAGCATCCGTCGACCAATCTCAGCGGAATCGGGAGGCGATTCCTCGAATGAAAAAACTGTCTCGTTCACGATGGGCTGGTAAATGGACAGGATCGCGTCGGCGTCCGCGCTGGTCGCCGCGCGGACAATGACCTTCGTTGCCGTCATCGGCCCATCGTGCCCGGCACCGGGGCCGACGCTTCAGAGTTTCACCAAGGGAACCCCGCCGATGAGCATCAGCCGGACCTTCCCCGCCGAGCCGAAGTCGATGGTCGCGGTGGCCCGGGGGCCGCTGCCGTCGGTGGCCACCACGGTGCCCAGGCCGTACTTGTCGTGCGTGACCCGGTCCCCCACGTCCAGCGACAGCGCCGGAGTGTTCTGCCAGCCCCGGAACGGGGTCGAGCGCAGGCCGCGAGCAGCCACCCCGGCCTGCGCTGAATCTCCGCCGGTGACGTGGCCCACGGGTCCGCTGGACCCGCGACGGCCGAACTCCGTGCGCCCGACCGGCCCGCCGCGCTCGGGCTCCTCGCGTCGCCAGCGCACCAGGGACTCGGGCACATCGGCCAGAAAGCGCGACGCCGGGTTGGTCATCGGCTGTCCCCAGGCCGACCGGGTAATCGCCCGGGACAGGTACAACCGGTGCCGGGCGCGGGTCAGCCCGACGTAGGCCAGCCGGCGCTCCTCAGCGAGCTCAGCCGGATCGCCCAGTGCACGCAGGTGCGGGAACAGCCCGTCCTCCCACCCGGTGAGGAACACGACCGGGAACTCCAGGCCCTTGGCGGTGTGCAGCGTCATCAAGGTCACCACACCGCCGGATGACCCATCGTCGTCGGGGATCTGGTCGGCGTCGGCGACCAGTGCGACCCGCTCCAGGAACGCTGCCAGCGACCCGGGCTCGGCGCCACCGTCCTCGACCGGCACCACCGGACCGATTTCCGTCCCGAACTCCCGTGCCACGGTCACCAGCTCGGTGAGATTGTCCAGCCGGGAGGCGTCCTGCGGATCCTCCGACGTGTCCAGCTCGGCCCGGTAGCCGGTGCGCTCCAGCACCGCATCGAGGACGTCGGCGATCTCCTCGCCCGCCGTCACCTTCTCCCGCAACTCGTCCATCAGCACCACGAACGCCGTGATCGCATTGCGCGATCTCGGGTTGAGCAGCAGGATCTCCTGGCCGGCCGCCGCGGCCCGCAGCGCCGCGGCGAAGGAGATCCGCTCCCGCTCGGCATGCGCCGCCACCACGGCCTCCGCGCGGTCCCCGATCCCCCGGCGCGGGGTGTTGAGGATCCGGCGCAGCGACACCGTGTCCTCGGGGTTGTCCAGCACCCGCAGGTAGGCGAGCGCGTCCCGGACCTCGCGGCGTTCGTAGAAGCGCACCCCGCCGACCACCTTGTAGGGCAACCCGAGCCGGATGAAGATCTCCTCGAACACCCGGGAGGAATTGTTGGTCCGGTAGAACACCGCCACGTCGCCGAACCGTGCTTCGCTGCCGTCGACCAGCCGGTCGATCTCCGAGGCGACGAACGCGGCCTCGTCGTGCTCGTTGTCGGCGACGTATCCGACGATCGGCTCGCCGTCCCCTGCAGCCGACCACAGCCGCTTGTCCCGGCGACCGGTGTTGCGGGAAATGACCGCGTTCGCGGCGGACAGGATCGTCTGGGTGGACCGGTAGTTCTGCTCCAGAAGAATCGTCCGGGCGTCCGGAAAGTCCCGCTCGAATTCCTCGATGTTGCGGATCGTGGCACCGCGGAAGGCGTAGATGGACTGGTCTGCGTCGCCCACCACACACAGCTCGGCGGGGCTTTCACCCTCAGCCGGCGACGCGACCAGTTCGCGGACCAGCATGTACTGCGCGTGGTTGGTGTCCTGGTACTCATCGACCAAGACATGGCGGAACCGGCGCCGGTAGTGCTCGGCAACGTCAGGCAGGGTCTGCAGCAACTCGACCGTGCGCATGATCAGGTCGTCGAAATCCAGCGCGTTCGAGGTCTCCAGCCGCCGCTGATAGCCGTCGAATACCTCCGCAACCCGGCGATCGAAGTCATCGGCCGCAGCAGCGGCGGCGGCATCGGGGTCCACCAGCTCGTTTTTCAGGTTCGAGATCTTCGCCGCCAGGGTCCGCGCTGGGTAGCGCTTGGGGTCCAGATCCAGGTCGCGGGCCACCATCGCGATCAGGCGGCGGGTGTCGTCTGCGTCGTAGATCGAGAAGTTCGACGTCAGCCCGGTCAGGTGAACAGCTTCCCGACGTAGGATCCGCACGCACATCGAGTGGAACGTCAACACCCACATCACCGCGGCACGCCTGCCGACCAGCGCAGTGACCCGTTCCCGCATCTCGGCCGCAGCCTTGTTCGTGAAGGTGATCGCCAGCACCTGACCAGGCACAACGCCGCGATGGCCGAGCAGGTAGGCGATGCGGTGAGCGAGCACCCGGGTCTTGCCGGACCCGGCTCCCGCGACGATGAGCAACGGGGAGCCGACATGCTCCACCGCCACACGTTGCTGCGGGTTGAGTCCGGCGACCAGGTCCTGCGGGTGGGCAGCACCAGGGGAGTTGGCACCAGGGGAGTTGGCAATGGAAGCACTCATCGTGGCGACCACGGTACCGGGAGACACCGACGGGCCGGACATTGCTGAGAGTCCACTGAAAGCGCGATCCATAGATGTGGCGGACAATCCTACTGAGGAGGCAGAGTACTTCAGGGGGCCACTCCGCAGCGTCAGGCAGTGTCAGACCGCAGGAGGGTGCCGTGGATCCCGTTAGCTGGCTTGAACACGTAGCGAAGGCGTCTCCCGTTCTGCTGCTGCTCGTGGTGATGTTGGTGATGTTCGTGGACAGCCTGGCCCTGATCGGTGCGCTGCTGCCGGGCGACCTGGTGCTGCTGGTCCCAGCCGCGGCAGTGGGCACGGCCGGCGCGCCGATCGTGGTGGCGGGTGCGGTGATCGGGACCGTACTGGGCTACAGCGTCAGCTATGCGGTGGGGCGCCGGAGCGGTCCCGCCATCCGGCGCAGCTGGCTGGGCCGGCGGTTCGGCACCGAGCGATGGATACAGGCGGAGCGGCTGCTGCGGGGACCGGCCGGCCGCACCCTGGCTCTGGTCCAGTTCATGCCGTTGCTCAACTACCTGATCCCGCTGCTGGCCGGCACCCTCAAGGTGCCGCCCAAGCGCTTCATCCAGCTCACCGCGACCGGCTCGCTGGTGTACTCCTGCTTCTACGTGTCCCTCGGGGTGCTGGCCGGCGGGACCGGCGAGGCGATCAATGACTCCATCGGCCGGCTGGTCGCGTTGCTGGTGGTATCGGTGGGGGTGGCCGTGGTGGGCTTCACCGTGCTGGCCACAGCGGTGCGCCGGATGACTGAGGAGCACGATCCGCCTCCCGGTGAGAAGGTGGACGGCACACCAGGCAACGTGGCAGACTCAGTGCCGTGCTGAGTCGCCATCGCTTTTTTTACGGGTACCGGATCCTGGTGCCCGTGGTGGTGTGACACACGACACAGACCACCTCGACGCCCCGGAGTCCACGGACCCGGGGCGTTGTGCTGCCGGAGAAAGTGGACTCAAGGACCGAATCCAGGAGACCACCGAGATGCCCACTCACCCGACCACTGAGACAGCGTCTGACGTCCAGGGCGACCCCACCGCCGACCTCGACGCGCTGCGCACCGAAATCGACTACCTCGACGCCGAGATCCTGCGGCTGGTGCAGCAACGCACCGCGGTGTCCCAGGCAATCGGCAGCGCCCGGCGGGCCGCCGGCGGCCCGCGGATCGTGCACGGCCGCGAGATGGCCGTCCTGGACCGCTACCGCGACCTGGGCACCGAGGGCCACGGGCTGGCGATGCTGCTGCTACGGCTGGGGCGCGGTCGGCTCGGTCGCTGACCGCCCGCTCGCACCGGCACCTACCAGCGTCCATCGGAGGCTGGTTGAGGCACACTGGCAGCATGGTTCTCAATCTCATAGCCGTGCTCGCAGCGCTCGCCGGGTTAGCGGCTGCGCTGAGCCATGGTGGATATCTTGCGATGCTGCGCTCGGCAGCCAACCGGCGGGCCGGCGGGGGACCGGTCAGCGAGTACGTCCGCAGTCGTATCCCGGTAGCCGCAGCGACCATCGGGGTGGCGTTGTTGGCGCTGTTGCTCACCACCGGCGGCTCGTTTGCCGACGTCTTGGCCATCGTGGCCGGAGCCGGTAGCGGTGTGGTGGGTTACCAGGCGTTGCAGGGCACCCGGACGCGCTTTCGTACCGGTGGCTGAACACCCGGTAACCGTCCGGCCCACCTGGCGTACCAGACACCGATGGGCCTGCGCGTGCGGTCGTGCAGGTTCTAACCTGGGCTCGTGACCGAGGAGCGCAGTAGGTGAACGCCGATGCGCGGCTCGTCGCCGACCGCTACCGCCTCGACCAGCCGATCGGCGCCGGCGCGATGGGCGTGGTCTGGCGGGCGCACGACATGCGGCTGGACCGCACGGTGGCGCTCAAGGAGCTGTTGATGCAGCCCGGGCTGGCTGAGGCGGAAGCAGAGATCGCCAGAGCCAGGGCGATGCGCGAAGGTCGCATCGCAGCTCGGCTGCAGCATCCGCATGCGATCTGCGTCTACGATGTGGCTCTCGATAGTGGCAGCACCGGTGATCGAGCCGTGCCGTGGCTGGTGATGGAGTACCTGCCGTCGCGCAGCCTGGCCACGGTCCTCGCCGAAGAGGGGACGTTGCCGCCGTACGAGGCGGCCAGGGTCGGGCGCCAGGTGGCCGCCGCGCTCGCCGCGGCCCACGGAGCAGGGATCGTGCACCGGGATGTCAAGCCGGGCAACATCCTGCTCGGCAGCAACGGCACCGTCAAGATCACCGACTTCGGGATATCTCGAGCGACCTGGGATGCCACCGTCACCCGCACTGGCGTACTGGCGGGCACCCCCGCCTACTTCGCCCCGGAGGTGGCTCGCGGTGAACTGCCCGGCCCCGCGGGTGACGTGTTCTCGCTGGGCTCGACCCTCTACGCCGCGGTGGAAGGAGAACCACCATTCGGGCTCGACGAGAACACTCTGGCGCTGCTACGGGCCGTCGCCGAAGGTCGGATACGCCCCCCGCGGCAGGCCGGACCACTGACCGCCGTTCTGATGCAGCTGCTGACCGACGATCCACGGCAGCGTCTGTCGATGCCCGACGCGGTTGCCGCGCTCCGCGCGGTGACTGCGTCGGTGAATGCAGCAGACATCCCGCCGCCGTTCGCGCCCCCGCGGACCGGTACACCCACCCCGCCGGCACCCACCGCGGTAGACCTGCCAACCGACCGGTGGCCGGATGCCGCGGTGGTGCGGGAGAGCCCGGCGCAGCACCGGGTCCCGCGACGGCGGCGGCCCGCGGTGCTGTTCGGGTTGGCTGGTTGCCTACTGCTGCTCGTCGTAGTAGGGGCCCTCGCCGGCGTGGGCGGCTCTGCCCAGCCAACGGCGCTCACGCCGGCAGCGCCACCGGCGCCCGGCGTAAGCGCCCGACCGCCGGTGCTGGCCCCGCCTGGGCCTGCCCTGTCCCAACCCGCGCAACTGGAGCAGGCTGTCCGCACCTACTACGGCCTGCTGCCCGATGACACCGCTGCTGGATGGCAGTTACTCGGCACTACCGAGCGCGCCAAGGACGGCGGACTCGCGGGTTACAACCAGTTCTGGAGCAGGATCGACCGGGTCAGCATCCGCGGACCAGTCACCGTGACAGGCAACACCGTGCTGGTGAATCTGCAGTTCGAGCCGACGAACCGAAAGTCGACGTTCGAGCGCTACCGGCTCGCCATGGGCACCGCCCCCGACGGCCGAGTACTGATCGAGTCCGCCTCAAGGATCGGCACCTTCACCCTCGCCGGCCGCTGAAAGCCGATGCCGTTACCTTGAGGGACCGCTGTCTCGAGGCTCACTCGTTAAGATCCTCGGCGAACATCCCGATCCGGCGGTCGCCGGTAGCGTCCACTGCGCCTCTGAACATTCCCGCGCTGGTGAACGGCATCGTCACCGTGCCGTCCGGCCCTACGGCGATACACCCACCGGTCCCTGTCCTGGTCTCGAGCTCATGCAGCGCCCGTTGGCAAGCCGCGCCCAGGCTTAGACCGGCGAGCCGCACGAGCGTGTCGACCTCATGGGCGAACACACTGAGGATGAGTGCCTCGCCGTCGCCGGTCGCCGAGACCGCGCAGGAGCGGTCATCGGCCCACGTGCCGGCGCCGATGAGTGGGGTATCTCCGACCCGGCCGGCGAGCTGGCCGGTGATGCCTCCGGTCGAGGTCGCCGCCGCGAGATGTCCCTCGCCGTCCAGCGCGACAGCGCCCACCGTCTCGCCCGTGGACTCGGAGCCAGTCCGGCCGCTGAGCCGGATCCCGGTCAACTGCTGCCGCCGTCGAGCGGTCACGAACCAGCCGACCGGCACGAACGCGAGGCCTTCCCGGTGGGCCAGCGCCTGCGCTCCCGCTCCGCTCATCAGCACATGCGGCGTGCGTTTCAGCACCGCTCGCGCGGCGAGCACCGGATTGCGGATACCGCTCACGCAAGTCACCGCCCCGGCGCGGCGCAGCGCCCCGTCAGCCACCGCTGCGTCATGCTCCACGCCACCAGCAGACGTGAGGACGGCACCCCTGCCAGCATTGAACTGTTCGTCGTCTTCAAGGACCATTACGGCAGCGACCACCGCGTCCAGCGCCCGCCCACCGTCACTCAGCACTGCCATCCCCGCTGCCAGGCTTTGGCCGAGCCCGCGCCTGGCCGCGGCAGCCCGCTGCGTGCTGAACTCCTCTGCGACGATGCGACCGGCGCCGCCATGCACAGCCAAGACGGGGGCGGTCGCTTGCCAGACGGTAGCGGTAGACCGGTTTCGCACCATGCCCAAGCCTAGTCAGAGGCCGTCAGGCCGGCTGTGTTGATCAAGATCGATCCTTACGGCACAGCTTCGCAGTACATGTCCCGAGCCGAGAGAGTCGAGGCTGGGCTGGATCGTCCTGACCCGAGGCGGGGGCGGACGTGGTGGGGTCCGGCGGCGATGATCAGCGGCAGCGTGCGCTGCGTCCGTCAAGCACTCGACGACACCGGCCACCCCGAGGTCGGAGATTACGCCGCACCTGATTTTCGACTCGGGTCTGTGCGACGCCTACCGGCAGATGCACGGCTGTTCCACTGAAACGGATTTGCACAGAACAGTGCGGCATCCCCATAAACATGGGAACCCACTTCAGCCTGTTACTCGCGCTTAACGATTACGTCGTCGATAGCGCCGACGTTGGGCGACTCAAGCCTTGTCGGATATTTGACCTCCGCGTTTACGAAGATCCTCTACCAGCGCGAAGGCGGTCTTTTCGTCCACGACGGCGGCCCACACACGGTATTCACCGAGAGCGTCGACAGTCGGGCTACCAACCCCCACTCCATTGCACGCCCACCGGCCCCTCGGTTACGACGCAAGGGCCAGTAGTGGCGAATATTGCGGAGGGGATAGCCATAAGGTCGCCCATGCGGCTCAGCTGTTGATTGAAGAGCCAGACAAGCCGACCTTTCTGCATATCCTTCACGCTGCCTGTGTAGTCGTCGAGAGCATTGATTGAGCGCAGGGCACCGGTTGACTTGTCGATGGAGATGCTGACCTGCCCCGCCGGTAGGCCGCTGGCCCCCAAGACGTATCCGCCCGCCAATGCGACGATAGGAGCCAGAACACCGAGCCAACATTATATCCATCCGGGCCTGTTGGACGATGGCGTCACAATGGTTGCTCCTGTCGGCGAGAGGTTAGGCACAGCGGGAATCAGGCAGCTACGGGCCGCCCATGTGCAGATACGCCGAACGGCGCATGCCCGGCCAAATTATAGCGCCAAAATCCAAACAACGCAGGGCTGCCCGACCTGCCGACCTGTGACACCTCTGGACAGGTTTCGGACCGCCGACATAGCTTCTCGCTAGGCTGACCCGCATGACGCGTACCGCTTGAACAGCTCGCCAGCGCCACCATCACCAGCGTGGGAGAGGATCGACATGGGCAAACGAGACACCAGCGAGGACGGACAGGTAAGTAAGTAAGCCGGACCCGGCCAAGTGGGAGAAACCCCACGACTACGGCGAAGGCAAACACGCCGGAAAACTCGAAGACGACGATAATGGTGATGACCAGGCCGATGAGAACGACTGAGCGTCTGACCGTCGAGCTGGCCGGCAAGATCCCCGCCGCCTGGGCCAGCGTGATCGGTGCGGTGGACCGGGCGAAGTTCATCCCGGCCCGGATCTGGATCTACGACGACCGCAACGAACCGCAGCCACTGGACCGGGACACCGACCCGCGGCGGTGGTCGCAGGTGGTCTATTCCGACACGGCGATCATGACCCAGTTCGACGACGGCGCCACGGTTTGGCCGGACACCATGGGAGACCACCCCACCAGCTCGGCCTCCCAACCCTCCCTGGTACTAGACATGCTCACCGGCCTGGACGTACACGAGGGCCACCGAGTGCTGGAGATCGGCACCGGCTACCACGCTGCGCTGCTGGCCGCCCGACTCGGCGACGACGCTGTGACCACCATCGAGATCGACCCCACGGTGGCCCAGCATGCACGCACAAACCTGGTCGCCGCCGGCTACGCACCCACCGTGATCACCACCGACGGTGCGGCCGGCTACCCGGCTGGCGCGCCGTATGACCGGATCATCGCCACCGCGTCGGTACGAACCGGACAACTGCCCTACACCTGGGTCACTCAGACCCGGCCCGGTGCAATCATCGTGACCCCCTGGGGACCGGATTACCACAACGGCGTCATGGCCCGCCTGGTCGTGCACGACGACGGCACCGCATCTGGTTGCCTGTCGAGCAATCTGGCCTTCATGCGCCTGCGCGCTCAGCAGGAACCGCCCTGCCCGCTGGACGATGGGGAGACCGGCGACGCCCAGGACACCACGACGAACCTATGGGTCTACGAGGTGATCGGCGACTTCTCCGGCGCGCTCACTGTCGGCCTCCTGGTCCCGCGCTGCCACAAGATCGTGGAAGACGATCCCGACGACGAATACCACCATCTCGTCCGGGTCCATGACCCAGCCACCCGGTCCTGGGCCACCGTCGACGTGCATCGCGGGCTTGCGGCCTACCCAGTCCGCCAGCACGGCCCACGACGGCTGTGGGACGAGATCGAGCAGGCCCACGCCTGGTGGGTTCAGCACGGCCGGCCGACCTATACCCGGCTCGGCGTGACGGTGACTGACGCCCAGCAGTGGGCCTGGCTCGACCACCCCGACCAACGAGTGGCCATCTGACCCGACCCAGCGCGGGCCGCTCTACACCAGGCGGCGGTCCGAAGCCCAGCGGGACAGCTCGTAACGGTTGGACAGTTGGGTCTTGCGCAGCACCGACGACACGTGGGTCTCCACCGTCTTGATCGAGATGAACAGCTCGGAGGCGATCTCCTTATAGGCGTAGCCGCGGGCCAGCAGCCGCAGCACGTCACGCTCTCGGGGGGTGAGCAGATCCAACTCCGGGTCACCGACCGGCGCCGCTCCGGGCCGGTGGGCGAAGGCGTCAAGCACGAACCCGGCCAGCCGTGGAGAGAACACCGGGTCGCCCGCGTGCACCCGGCGCACCGCGTCCACCAGCTCCCGGCCAGAGATCGTCTTGGTCACATACCCCCGTGCCCCGCCCCGGATCACCGCGATCACGTCCTCGGCCGCATCGGACACCGACAGCGCGAGGAACACCACATCGGGTTGCTCGGAACGGACCCGGCGCAGCACCTCCGCGCCGCCGCCATCGGGCATATGCACATCGAGGAGCACGACATCGGGCCGCAGATGCGCGATGCCGGTGACGGCCTCCTCCACGGATCCGCCCTCCCCGACCACGACGACCGGCGGCACGCCCGGTTCCGCCGAACCAGCCCTGTCCAGCTCGGCCTTCACCCCGGTGCGGAACAGAGCATGGTCGTCGACCAGGAAAACCCCAAGGGTCGTCATGTTTCCTCCCCGCCAGTCCGGCGCGCGATGGCCAGTTGTATCTCGGTGCCCTCACCGGGTGCGGTGCGCAAGGTCACGGTACCGCCGTGTCGTTCCATCCTGCCGCGGATCGAGTCGGCCAGGCCGTGCCGGTCGTCGGCGACCGCCGCCGGGTCGAAACCGGCGCCTCGATCCCGGATGAAGACATGCACTTGCCCGGGCTCGACCTCGGCATACACGCTCACCTCGGCGACCCCGGCGTGCTTGGCCGCGTTGACCATCGCCTCCCGGCTGGCCTGAACCAGCGCCGTCAGCGGCTCCTCAAGGACACAATCGCCCACCACGACGATCTGCACGCTCACCGCGTAGGTGTCCTCTACCTCGCCGGCAACAGCGTGCAGCGTCGCCGCGAACGCTTCCGCGGCGGTGTCACTGCCGGCGGCGCCGTTGGGCGCCGGGCGCCCGTAGCCGCGCGGACCGTAGAGCCAGGAGCGAAGCTCCCGCTCCTGGCCCCGGGCCAGCCGGCGCACCTCGCGGGCCGAATCGGACTGCTGCTGAATCAGCGCCAGGGTCTGCAGCACCGAGTCGTGTAGGTGTGCCGCGATTTCAGCCCGCTCCTCGGTGCGGATCCGGGCCCGGCGTTCCTCGCTCAACGCGCGCATCAGCCGCAACCACCATGGAACGGTGAGGACCGCCACCCCGACCAGCGTCGCCGCGGCGGCGAGCAGCGCGAACCGCAGCTGGCCTAGATTGTCCTGATTGAACAGGAACACCGTGATCCCGCTGGCTACCAGGGCGATACCGGCCAGCACCCGAAGTAGAGCTATGCGCCCGCCTCCGAAGAACACTCCCTGCAACACGCCCGCGCCGCTGCGCCAGCGAGTGCGTTGGCTCGCGTCGGCCTCCCGCCACACCACGGCCGCGCCGACCAGGGCGAGTCCCAGCGGACCGGTGACCCAACCGCCCCACGCACTGCCCAGGGCGGCGCCGACCAACGCCAGACCCACGCCGAGTACCACCAGTCCGACAGCCTGCTGCCGCTCTCGCGCGGTACCAGGCCGCCCGGCATTGGCTTCGGTCGCCGGTACAAACACCCACAGCAGTGCGTAGGCCACCAACCCGGCCCCGCCGAGGCCGGCGAGCACCGCGAAGATCACCCGTACCCACAGCACCGGCACGCCGAGGTGTTCGGCGATCCCGCTGGACACTCCCGCGATGACCCGGCTGGACCGAAGCCGATGCAACGGTGGCTGCCCCGTACCGTCCGGGGCCCGACCGTCTGGGGCCCGCTCCGGCAAGGACACAGCGGGCCCAGCCGGAGGTTGCCCGCGCAACGGCTGGGCGGCCGGGAAAATCCCGGCCTCCTGCTCCGCCGATGTGCTCACGCACACCATCGTCACACGTCTGGCGGGCCATGGGTATCAGGGTCGACCCCGGTGTCCCCCGACCCGGGGGACGGATCAGGGTGATCCCCGATGGTGTTCGTGGTCCCCGCGGGCCAGGCTCAACGACGTGAGTGAGATCAACGTGCAACATACCGTGCAGGACTTCTGGGCTACCAGGCCACGCCGCCGACGCGACGACCGCAAGATCGGTGGAGTCGCGGCGGCGATCGGGCGCCGGTATGCCATCGATCCGGTACTGGTGCGGGTGGCGTTCGTCGTGGCCACCATGTTCAGCGGGATAGGTGCGCTGCTCTACCTGCTCGGCTGGTTACTGTTGCCCGCCGAGGGAGACCGGACTTCCGCCGCAGAGAGCCTGCTCGGACGAGGACGGAGCTCGATGTCATCAGCGCTCATGCTGGTGCTCGTCCTGCTGCTGATTCTGACGTCGTGGGCCGTGTTCGAGGGGCCCGCATCCGGTGTCCTCGCACTCGCCGTGGCTGTGGGAGCGATGTTCCTGCTGCACCAGTCACGGGCCGCGCTGGGAGAGATTCCTACCCCCTCCAGCACGGCGCCTGAAACGGTGCCGAGGGGGACAACCAGTGAAGCCGATCATGGCTCGGACCAGCAGGGCGAACCGGGCACGACCGACCGGCCTGCTCCCCCGGCGTGGGATCCGCTCGGTGCCGCACCCTTCGCGTGGGATCTGCCGGAGCCCTCATCAGCGCCGCCACCGCAACCTCCACCAGCGCAGAACCACCGATCCAAGGTCACGCCGATCACCCTCGGACTCGCGTTGCTGACCGGCGGGATCGCGTCAGCGTTCTGGCCTGCGCTATCGGGCGCCCAGATCGCCGCCCTGCTGCTGGGTGTGGTCGGATTCGGTCTGATGGCGGGCTCGTTGCTGCGAGGCGGCCGGGGACTGATCGTGGCCGCCGTCCCGCTGGCCCTGCTCACCTGGGTGCTGCAGGCGTCCCCAGTGTCCAGCTTCGCCATGGGAGACGCCCGTTGGAACCCGCTCACGGCCACCCAAGTGCAGCCGCGCTATGAGGTCAGCTTGGGCAACGGCCGCCTAGACCTCTCCGGGCTGCAGTTCCCGCCAGGGCAGCCTGTGACCACCAACGTCGCAGTGGGGATGGGCGAGACCGAAGTCATCCTGCCGCCCAACGTCGACGTGCAGCTGAGATGCCGGGCGCAGGTCGGGAACGTCGACTGCCTCGGTAGGAGCGACTCAGGCAGCCTTCCGGCCCAGGTGACCGTGATCGACAATGGATCCGACGGCCCCGGCGGTGGCCTGCTGGAATTGGACGTGAACGCCGGTGTGGGCAACGTCAACGTGGAGCGTCGATCATGAGCGGAACGGACCCGACGATGACGGACTTAGGACCTCGCAGCACCGACGAGACGGGTGCGGTGACTCCGCGGCGCGGGCCTGACATGCTCACCCTGGCCGTCGGGCTGGGCGCGCTGGGTGTCGCCGGCACCGCGCTACTCGGCGGTGTCGGCTGGCTGCCCGACGTGGACGCCCGGTGGGTGCTCGCGGCGGTGGCGCTGGTCATCGGCCTGGCACTGGTGATCGGCTCACTCCGGCACCCCCGCCGCTGACCAGGCTGAGTAGAGTTACTGATGCCCTCGGGCTCGGTATGGCCGACCATGCGGGTATGACCGGACCGGGTACCTTCGAACCGTCGCTGGACCGGCTGGCCGACGAGCTCACCTCGGTGGGTCAGCGGCTGGCCTGGATCGGGACCGAGCTGCGGCAGATGGACGCCACAGCGCCCGCCTACCGGGCCGCGCTTCCCGCTGCCGCGCTCCCGCCACCGTCAACACCGGTACCACCGGCGCCACGCAGGCCTGGGCTGCTGGACCGGGAAGGGGCGAGCGGCAGGCTGCTGGCCTGGGTCGGGGGTGCCGTCACCCTGCTTGGGGTGCTGCTCCTGCTGGTGCTTGCGGTACAGCGCGGCTGGCTCGGCCCGCTGCCCCGGGTGCTCGGTGGGGTCGCGCTGGCGTTGGCGCTGATCGGGATCGGCGTCGCGGTGCACCGCCGACCGGCCGGGCGGGCCGGTGGCGTGGTACTGGCGGCGACCGGGGTCGCCGCGCTTTACCTGGACGCGGTCGCTGCCACAGTGCTGTACGGCTACCTGCCTACCGGGGTCGGACTCGCGGTCGGGTTGCTGGTGGCGGCCGCCGGTCTAGCGTTGGCCGACCGCTGGCAGGCCGAGCCGCTGGCGATCGCGGTGGTGGCCGGAGCTGCCGTGCTCGGTCCGGTGCTCACCGGGCTGGATCCGCTGCCGCTGGTCGGCTTCCTGCTGGTGCTGCAGGTAGTTGCCACCCCGGTGCAGCTGCGCCGGGACTGGGCCGTACTGCCGGTCGCCGCCGCGGTGCCCCCGTTACTCGCGGCGCTGGCGCTGGATCTGACGGCGGCGATCGACGGCGTGCGCACCGGCATTGCGGTGATGGTGGCCGCGGTGACCGTAGTCGCCCTCGTGGTGGGTCTGCTCGGATCCTGGTGGACGCGGCACCGAAGCCCAGTGGCCCCCGCACCGCTGGTGGTCCTGGCCGGGTCGGTGCTCCCGCTACTGCTGCTGGCACCGTCGCTGCGTCCGATCCCCGGCGCGCTGGCCGCCACGGGGCTGGCCGTGGTGCTGCTCGCGCTGTGGTGCCTCCCGCGTTGGCGCACCGACTTACTGCCTCCGGCCGCTGGGGCGGTGGCCGGCGGGCTAGGTGTGCTGGCCGGGTTCGAGGCGACCGCGCTGGCACTGGACGGCGCGCCGTGGGCGGCGACCCTGCTCGGGGAGGCGATCGTGCTCGCCGGGCTCGCAGCTTCGGTGCGCAGCCGGGCGATGCTCGGGGTGGCCACCGCGTTCGGAGTGGTCGGCTGGCTCGTCGCGCTGTTCGACGTGGCGCCCCCTCCAGCCATATTGATCTTTCCGGCTCGGCCGTTCATCGTCGGAGGGCAGGCGGACGTCGGTGCGCTGGTCATCGGGGCCGGCGTGGGGTTGCTGCTGGCCGGGATGGCGCTGGCCGGGCCGTGGGCGGCGCACCGCCTTGGCGTGCTGCAGGCCAGTGCACGTCACGCCACGCTGTGGGTGGTGGCCGGGCTCGGCGTGCTCTACGGCGCGACGGCGAGCACCGTCGCGGTCGCGCTGCTGGTGCTACCCGACCGGGCCGGGTTCCTCACTGGGCATGTGGTGGTCACGGTGTCCTGGACGGTGGCCGCGCTGGTGTTGCTGGCCCGAGGGCTGCGCTCGGCGCCGATCCGGGCCGCCGGTCTGAGTCTGGTAGGCGCGGCGGTCGCCAAACTCGTGCTGTTCGACCTCGGTGCATTGGACGGTGTCGCGCGGGTGGCGGCATTCCTCGGCGCCGGATTGGTGCTGCTCGCCGCAGGTACCCGATATGCACGAATGGTCGCCGAAACCTCATCCTCCCCCCGTTGAGCGGGCTCAGGGGGGCTATCGACACTCTGATAGCCCCGCTGAGCCCGCTCAATGCGGAAATTGTGCGGCCACAAACTCACGTGCTCGGACATGTCTCCTCGTATGCCAGTCCCGAGATGTAGCGGGTCCATTCGTCGCGATTGAGACCACCCTCAGTGATGGCGCATGCGCGCTCGGCGGCATGGTCGCGGAAATCGCTGATACTTCTTAGATCCCATAGGATCGTCGTGCCGTCGTCACTTCCGGTGGCAAGGATGTGTCCGCTGGGAGAGAAATCCATTGATCGTACTACACCATTCTGGCCGCTGAGGGGCGGCCCGATGCGGCGGGGCTGGGCTCGGATGGTGAGGTCCCACAGCGTCACTCTTCGATCGGAGCTGGCGGTCGCCAGAAGACGTCCGTCCGGGGCGAAAGCCACTCCGACTGCCGAGTAGATGTTGCCAGTCAAGAGAGGTGAACCGAGTCGCTGGGCCATCTGGGGATCGCTGAGGTCCCACAACCTGATGGTCCGATCGGCGCCTGCGGTGGCCAGTGTGCGCCCGTCCAAAGCATAAGCGACGCCGTACACCGGCCCGAGGTGGCCGGTGCGGGTGTCCACCGAAGCCATGCCATGCGCCGATCCGATGTGCCCAGTGCGGGAGTTCCCGGGGAAGGATGATGAGGGTCGGTCAGGTCCCACAACCTGACAGTCTGATCGGCGTCGGCAGTGGCTAGGGTGTGGCCGTCTGGACTAAACGCCACTGCATTGACGGTGCCGGTGTAGCCGGTGAGGGACGACACTTCCGTGGGATGGCGAGGGTCACTCACATTCCACACCCGCACCGTGCGGTTGTAGTCGCTCGTGGTCAGAGTGCGCCCGTCGGGATTGAACGCCACCGTGTAGACGGTGCCGGTATAATCGCTGAGAGTGACCACCTCAGCAGGGTGGTGGAGGTCACTCACATCCCACGCCCGCACTGTGTGATCGCTGCTGGCGGTTGCCAGGGTGCGGCCGTCGGGGAAAAACGTCACGGAATTCACCGGTCCCGTGTGGCCGGTGAGAGTGCCGGAGTATCGGCTCTGGGTCAGCAAGTTGATTAAACCCTCCATAATCTCGACTTGATCGATTTCCCAACCTCGCGCGCACGAGGGCGACAGCTGATCTTGGGTGCGCTGGCTCCCCGGTCGCACGATGCGACTGGTGAGCGGAGGTGGACAGTTGCCGGAGGCGCATTTGGCCCAGTGATCCACGAGCTGACACGGCCGCTGGTCGACTCACGGTCTGGGGGCGCCTGGTGTTCAGCTGTCCAAGGCCGATACCGGTCATCCTGGCCGAGACGATCCTGGCGGGGGTGCCTGATGATCCGCCTCGGTGCGAACTGGGCGCGTACCGCCGAAGGAGATTTTACCGCCGGTGAACTTCGCTCCGTCGAAGGAGATTATGCCGCCGGTGAACTTCGCTCCGTCAAACCCTCCACAATCAAACGTGGCGTTCGTGAAGTCGAGGTCACGACCACACCAGGTGGTAGGAGCGCTGAGGTCTTGGAGGTGATCGCGGATGATGGTGTGCCGGACTTCTCGCTCGCCTTCGCGGTGTTTCTCGCTGGCCGTGTCGGGCTCGTACGGCATGCGCAGATAAGCGCACAGGACGTTTATGCACACCTGGCGTTGCTCAACCCAGTCGTCGGCGAGTTAGGCCATGGCGTACACACCAGCGAGTCGGACAGCGGCTTTTTCGTGCCCGAGCTGCTCGGCGACTGCGGTGTAGCGCTAGGCAAGTTGTTCGGCGTCGGGCTCGGTGTGCATCTCCCTCGACGAGTCGCTGCTTGCGGTAGCCGTAGACGCCGACGAGGACGGCGCCGACAAACCCGGCAACGGTGATCGTGGTCTTGATAACGTCGAGCGGGTCGAGAGAAGCTGGCCCATCATTGGGTCCAGGACGTGACGCAGCAAGTGCCAGTAACCCTAGGTAGATACCTCCCGCTAGGGCACTGGCTACCACGACGGCGCCGATTGCGACAGGCCATACGGGCCATAGTCGTGGTGCATACCGGCCCTGGCTCTGTCGCGACCACCATGTGGGCCACCACCGCTTGTCGCTCATCATGGGCGGACTCTATGAACCGCACCGCGCGGCACACCCACTTGGCCCATGCTCAGGATCACGTATCCGATGGATCGCAGTCCTTCCCCCTAGTCAGATACCGGAAGGCCGAGGTGGCGTTGCTGCTGCCTCCATGGAAAGCGACAGCGGCGCTCGTCAGTCGGCGCTCGTCGGCGAGGCGCCGTACTCCTCATCGGTGACGTGCCGGCCCCATGTGACGGGGCTGCCGGACTCGTCATTCTGCTGCATCGCGATGTGGACCATGAACCGGCTCGGGGCCGCGCCGTGCCAATGGTTCTCCTCTGGCCCAAAGAACACGCGGTCGCCAGGACGGATGATCTCGACCGGACCGCCCTCGCGCTGGCATAACCCTACCCCCTCGGTGATGAAGATCGTCTGGCCGTGCGGGTGGGTGTGCCAGGCGGTGCGCGCGCCGGGCGTGAAGTGCACCGCGGCGGCGGCGAACGTTGAGCTGCCGGCGGGCGCGGCGACGGCGTCAATGTAGACGTCACCGGTGAACCAGTCGGCGGGGCCTTTCTGGGTGTCGATGCTGCTTCGGGTGATCTGCATGCGGGCTCACTTCCCGTTAGAGGTCAGGCGGTCTGGCCGCCGTCAACGACCATGGCGTGACCGATCGTGAACGCTGCTTCATCGGAGCAGAGCCATAGAACGGCGGCCGCGATCTCGTCCGGCTGGCCCATCCGGCCGATCGGCTCCTGCGCGATGACGGCGGCACGGCCTTCGGCGGTGTCGCCGGTGAACCGGCGCATCATCTCGGTGTCGATGATGCCGGGGCAGATGGCGTTGATTCGGATGTTCGAGGCGGCGTAGTCCAGCGCGGCCGACTTGGTGAGGCCGATGAGGCCGTGCTTGGTGGCGGCGTAGGCGGCCTGGCCTTTGAACCCCTTGACGCCCGCGCCGGACGACGTGTTGACGATCGCGCCGCCACCGTGCTGGAGCATGAGCTCGATCTCGTGCTTCATGCTCAGGAAAGCGCCACGGAGGTTGACTGCCACGAGGCGGTCCCACTCGTCGTCGCTGATCTCGGCGGCCGGCTTGATCGGCTGCTCGATGCCCGCGTTGTTGAAGGCGACGTCCAGGCGGCCGAACCGCTCCACCGCGGCGTCCAGCGCCGCTTTGATGTCGTCGGCGCGCGTGACGTTGCAGGACACGGCGAACGACTGGCCGCCGGCCTGCTCGATCATGCGAGCCGTCTCTTGGTTGCCATCGGTTGCGACGTCGGCGACCACGACGCTCGCACCTTCGCGCCCGAACGCGAGTGCGGTGGCGCGGCCGATGCCGCTGGTCGCTCCGGTGACGAACGCGACCTTCCCGTCGAAGCGGCCGCTCATGGGGTCACCATGACCTTGATGGCCTCGCGGTCGGCCATGGCGCGGTAGCCGTCGGGGACGCCGTCCAGGCCGACGTTCCGGTCGAACACGCGGCCGGGCTCGATGCGGCCCGCCAGCACGTCGGGCAGCAGCTCGTCCAGGTACGCCCGGACTGGCGCGGGGCCGCCGCCGATGGTGATGTTGCCGAAGAACGCCGGCAGCGAGCCGGGGATCTCGGTGTGCTGCGGCACGCCGACGCGGCCGACCGCGCCGCCGGGGCGCGCGATGCCGATCGCGGTGTCCATCGACGCGCCGTGGCCGACGCACTCCAGTACCGAGTGGACGCCCTCGCCGCCGGTGAGTCCGCGGATGCGTTCGATTGCCTCCTCGCCACGCTCGGAGACGACGTCGGTGGCGCCGAAGTCGCGGGCCAGCGCGATTCGGTCGTCGTGGCGGCCCATGATGATGATCTGCTCGGCACCGAGGCGCTTGGCGGCGATGACCGCGCACAGGCCGACAGCGCCGTCGCCGACGACCGCGGCGCGCTTGCCCAGCCCCACCTTGGCGACGACGGCGGCGTGGTGGCCGGTGCCCATGACGTCCGACAGCGTCAGCAGCGACGGCATGAGGGCGTCGTCCTCGCCGACCGGCAGCGGGTACAGGGTGC